>CAZXBY010000009.1:0-12422 GCA_964639055.1 Candidatus Woesearchaeota archaeon | reverse complement strand
TTTATGTGAGAGTTGTTTAGTGATATAGTTTTGAATTTGTATTTTGAGATATCTTCTTTGAATAGTGGATAGGTATATACTATTGGTATAAGTCCTGCTGAGAGAACTTCTAATAGGTTGTTACCAAAGCCTTCAATTTCACTAAAATATGTTGTGATGCCACTAAGCTTTGCTATTATTAATGGTATTTCTTCAAAGGAGATTTGGGATTTATTGTCTTCTGTAAATATTAGAAAGAATTTTTTTGTTTTATATTCTTTTGAGAGTTTTTTATTGAGTTTAATTAAGTCTTTTTTGTAATTGTCTCCTTCGTCTCCACTAGTTCCTGATATTATAAAGAAAAAAGCTTTTGTTTTATTTTGTTTTTTTAAATGTGAAAAAAGTTTGTAGGTATATTCAAGTGCGAAGTCGATTCTTTTTCGTGGAACTATTCTTGTGTGTTGTAAACAGAATTGTGTATCTTCTAATTTTAAATTGTTGTTTTTTAATAATTTATTTATTTTATTCTCTTCAAGAAATGTTTCTGTTCGTTTGTTATATCTGTTTTTTTGTAGGTCTTTTAGTGTGTTTATTGGGATTGATGCGGTATTGTATATGATCGTGTGATTTTTTAATGATTTTTTATAAAATCCGGGTTTTCTTGAGTCTATTTCTAAAAAATATTTATTTGCTTCTTTGAATTGTAGCCCATTTATAAAGATGAAGTAATCTACATATTTTCCTGGGATGCCTTCTAGTAAATAATTTTTTATGTCTCTGGATGGTGTTTTGTATCTTTCTCTTTCTAGATGAGAGTCGTGCCACCAGAGTATATATTTTGGTGTTTTTTCATTCTTTTTAATTTCGTCTCGGTAATATCTTGATAGTGCTACTGAATAAATAAAATTTACGGGGTGAGAGGAATTGTGGGCAATTATCACATCTATCTTATTTTGGTTTATGAAATCTTTTATTTCTTCTTTTGTTTCTTTTATGGCGTTTTCTATTTTTTCACTTAGTTCTCCACCAAATCCTTTGTTAAAGTGTTCATTTGCTAGTAGGTTTTCTTTTGATTTGTGCCAAAATAATTCATTTTGTCTAATGTTTTTTGAGTTATTTTTCGATTTTCCTACTAAATAAAAGATGTGTTTTTTTGGAATTTTAAGATTGTTTGTCATGACGGATTCTAACTGTTTCATAACAATAGAGACTCCATCACTAAATCCTATTTGGGAATGAATCATAGCGTAATTGAGTTTTGGAATGTCCTTTTTTTTGAATTTTTGAAATTGAGGTTTGTGTTTTTGTGTATTCATAGAATTGTTTTTTATCTCTTTTTATGTTTTTTAATTGTTTTATGTGTATATAAATTTTTTGCTGTAAATTCATATCTTTTGATAATTTGGATTATTTTTGAGGACTCAGTTTTTTCATCTGTTTCTTAAACTTTGCGTTTTATTAATATTACGGCGTACAAGATTTAAATAAAAAAGATAAAAGCAAGGGGTTTGTTTATTGAAGGGTAATTATAAGGGGTAAGTTTTTTATAATTGGTTTCTTATAGTTAATAATGAGAACGAAGGTGATTGTGACTTATGGTCCTTCAATTGAGAGACTTAATGTTTTAAGGAGTGTTATTAATGAGGGAGTGGATATTGTTAGGCTTAATTCTAAGTATGTGGAAGCTAAGGAGTTTGATTTGATAAGAAAAAAAGTTGTTAAAGCGGGAAATGTGAAAATTATGATTGATGTTAAAGACAGGGGGAAGATTAAAGATTGGGTTAGTAAAAAAATTGATTATTTAGCTATTTCTTTTGCTGAGTCTGCTGTTGAAGTCGTGAAGATAAAAAAGATGTTTTTAAAAAGAGTTAAAGTTATATCGAAAATTGAGACAAAGAAGGGTGTTTCTAATATTGATAGGTTAATTCGGGTTAGTGATGGGGTTATGATTGCGAGGGGGGATTTGGGGCATGATGTTTCATTTGAGAAGGTTCCTATGATTCAGAAGATGATTACGAAAAAATGTAACAAGAAAAAAAAGATGTCAATTACTGCAACAGAGATGATGTCTTCAATGGTTAGTTATATTAGACCTTCTAGAGCGGAAGTCTCAGATGTTGCTAATGCTATTTTAGAAGGTAGTGAGGCGTTAATGCTTGCTGAAGAGACAGCTGTTGGTCGTCATCCGATTTTAGCTGTTAAAGCTATGATAAAGGTTATTCTTGAAACTGAAAAACATATGAAAGAATTTAGGTGACTTTTTTTTATTTGCATAAGCCTTTTTGGTCGTTTGGTCTTAAGTGTTCAAAGAAGATTAGTTTTATCCATCCTATATAGGGTATTTTGAATATAGCTTTGCCCATAAGTTGGTCTTCTTCTATTTTTCTTTCTTTTTCGAGTTGTCCCATGTTGTTATCGCCGTAAGTTGCATAGGGTTCGGTGTCGTCTATTAGTCTATGAATTATTGGGTGATTTGCTCCGCCATTAAAGATTATTACATCACCTTGCTTTAGGTTAGTTGATTTCATTACAAAAATTACGTCACCTTTATTTAGTCCGTTTTTAAAATCCCAATTTTTTGAATTTTCAAGTGTTATGCCATTTTTTGTATATATCGATTTTTGTAATGTATTCTCTAGTCCATTTTCTTGGTGGTACATAGAACAGGATTCTACTATCACGAGTGGAAGGGCTGAACCTGTTATTAATGATAAAAAGGGGAAAAGAATGAATTTTATAAATATAATTGCAATTATGAAAAAAACGATTAGGGATTGCCATGTGTCTTTTTGTAAAAAGTTCCAGAAGTTTTTGAAGTTGTAGATTATGTTCTTTTTGTTATTCATGTGTTATAAAAAAAGTGTTTTGATTTATATTTGTTTGGGATGGATAGATATAGTAGTAAGTTTTTTATATATGGAATGATGAGTTTTGTTATGAGGATTAACCTTGTTTGTTTGATGTTTTGTGCATTAATTTGTTTGATTAGTGTTGCTGTTGCTCTTCCAAATCCTGCGCCTATTTATTGTGAAAATATGGGTTATGTATCTGATGGCGCTAATTGTGTTTTTGATGATGGGAAAAGTTGTGAATTGTGGGAGTTTTATTATGGAAATTGTGGCGAGTTATATGTTAAAGAGTTGTCTTGTCGGGAAGAGGGAGGGCTTCTTACTCCAGGATATGAGTGTTGTGAGGGATTAAATCCAATGGGAAATTCGGTTTATGTTGATGGAGTTTGTGGAACTTCTCTTGGGAGTTGGTTTGTTTGTGCTGCTTGTGGGGATGATGTCTGTGATGAAAGATTAGAAAATGTTTGTAATTGTCCTGAAGATTGTATAGAAGAAGTTATATGTCCCGTTCCAAATTGTGTTGGTAGATTAAGTACTGTAGAATATGATGAAAATGGTTGTATAATCTATGAATGTCCTGAAGAGTATGATGATTCTATAGAAAAAAAATGTGCTGAGGCTGGTGAAGAAGGTGATATTTTTGGAGAAAAGTGGGGGCAGGCAGCAGTTTGTTGTTCTGGTCTAAAGGAAGTTGCATTATCTCTTGTTCCTAAGGATGGTAATTGTCCAGATGAATTATTAGATTGTGGAACGCAGTTCCTTTGTATTAATTGTGGGGATGGACAGTGCGGATTGAAAGAAAATATTTGTAATTGTCCTGAAGATTGTGAAAATATTGGAGGAGGTCCAATTCAATATGGTATATGTGGAGATAATATTTGTGATTATGGGGAAAATACGTCGTCATATCCATATTATTGTCCTGGTGATTGTAAGGTTGGTGAGGTGAAGGTGTATAAAGGGGGGAAAGGTGCAAAACTGGTTATTAAAAAACAAGAGACTGGACAAAAAATAATTGAGGGTGGAAAGGTGAATGTTAGTACTTTTGAAAGTCTAAATATTGTTGACTCGGAATTGGTTATGGAAACTTTGAATGGAAGAAAGGTTATTTTTTCTCCTGATAAAATATTATTGGAAGCGAAAATAGAAAATGTTACAACAATGGAATTAATTCAGGAATTAAATAGGTCTGTTTATTTGGTTTCGGGGGTAAATGGTGGTAGGTTGTTTTTTTTGTTTCCTGTTTCGTTAAAAGTTGAGAAGAAGATGGATGCTGAAATAGGTAAAGTGATCTCAACTAAAAAAGCTTGGTGGAGTTTTTTTGTTTTTTGAAAAATAATTGATTTTAAGAAGAGTTAGAAAATGTTTTTTAAGAGTGGACAAAATATTTATAAAGAAGTGTGTATTGTTTTTTTGATGAAGGGGTTGAAGTTGTTAGTTTGCGTTTTGTTCTTTTGTGTATTGTTTACAGGTTTTGTTTCTGCCTTGGATAATATGAATATTGGTAATGGAAATGGTTTGGATGAAGAATATAAAGTTATAATGGTTGCTGAAGGGTTGAGGAGTGGAAAGAATTATCATTTTTTTAATGATGAAGCAACTGCTACAAGAATTTGTGAGTTGACTTCAGACTATGTTTCTGAACTTTTTTTTGATAAGTCTTATCCTATTTATGTTTCTAAACAGGTGAGTAATTTTGGGAGTCCATGGGGCGATTATCTTTATCAATGGAAGGATGGTGAGTGGATTAAAATGGGTGCTGGGTTGTGGGGGGATAGAAGAAGCTATATTAATTATGTTACCTGTCAAGAAAGAGCTTGTGTTCCTCAAACTTGTAATGAGTTAAATATTGAATGTGGAGATGTTGACGATGGGTGCGGAATAAATTTGAGTTGTGGGGAATGTGTGAGTGGACAGAGTTGTATTGATGGTGCCTGTGTTGCAAATATTAAGTGTGGCTGGGCGGATGCTGATAGTGATGGGGTTATTACAATGGGAGATTTTGCTTTTTATAGTACTTGTTTTCAACAAAATGTTAATGAATTAGAAGATGGGTTAGCGTTTTGTGCAAGTTTTGATTATGATGAAGACGGAAGAATTGGTAATGGGGATTTTTCTTTTTTCTCGACTTGTATGAATAGGACGGTTGGGCAATCTACAAGTTGTATTCTTGAACGTGATTGTAGGTACGATAAAAATTGTGTTGATGGTATTTGTGTTGAAGACGCTTTAGAGAATATAACTTTTTGTACTGATAGTGATGGTGGACAAAATACCGATGTTAAAGGAGTAGCAACCAGAACGAATAACGGAATTAATGAGACTGCAGAAGAAATATGTGGGGTTGATGTTGAGGGGGTTTTATATACAAATGTATTAGTAGAGTTTGCTTGTAGTGATAGTGAGATTGGTTGGTATCATTATAATTATGACTGTACTGCTGGTGGTAAGATTTGTATCGATGGTGCTTGTGTTGAAGATGCAGTGGAGCCTTGTACTGATGATGATAATTGTTCTTCTGGTTTCTTTTGTAATCTAAGCGCTGGAGTTTGTGAGGCAACTGAGCCAGATTGTGTTTCGGATTTCGTTTATGTTTTTGAGCCTTTAGTTTGTCCTGCTTCTGGATTTCAAACGAAGACAACTGTTGATAATAATGGGTGTGTTGGTTCTGAGGAAGAAACGGTGTCTTGTGTTCCTGAATCTTGTTCGGGTTGTGAGATGGAAGATAAATGTTATAATTTTGGGCATAGGAAGGATGGTCTGTTTTGTTCTGATGATGAAATGGAATTCGTTTCTCAGCTTGAAGAAGAAGAAGTCTGTCAAAATAATTTTGAATGTTCTTCTAATCTTTGTATCGATGGTGAATGTTTGGAGTCAGGATTTCTGGAGAGATTATTGGAGTTTTTAAGAAATGTTTTTGGCTTTGGAGATTAAATATTGATCAACTTCAAAGGTTTCTGACAACGTTGTCTCTGAATTACAGCCATAAATTATATAAACTAAAAAGGATTATTTATTGATATGGTGATGGAAATTTTAAATAGCCTGAGTAGTCTTTTTGTTAATGATTATGTGAGGGCTTTAGCGATTTTTATTAGTTTGGCTGTTTTGTTTAGAATTTTATTATTCTTTGGGGAGAGGGTTATTCTTTTTTTAACACGAAAAACAAAGAGTGATTTAGATGATATTTTGATTCAGAAACTTTCTTTTCCGGTGACTGTATTGTCGGTTGTTTTGTCGGTTGCTATTTCTCTAAAAGTTTTGGTTTTGGAAAAGACAACTGAATTTATTGTTGGTAATTTGATTCATAGTGTCGGAATTATTATTGTTGCTAGGATTATTTATTTGATTGTGAATATTTTGGTTATGACTGGATTGAGACGTCTTTCAAAAAGAACGAGGATGAGGGTGAATGAGACTTTGTTTAGTTTGTTTAATACTTTATTGAATGGTGTTTTAATTATTTTGTCCGTTCTTTACATTATGGATATTTGGGGTGTTGAGGTTGGACCTTTACTTGCTGGTTTGGGTATTGCTGGTTTGGCTGTTGCACTTGCATTACAGCCTATTTTATCTAATATATTTTCTGGTGCAGCAGTTATTATGGATGGGTCAGTTAAGGTTGGTGATTTAGTTTATTTGGATTCAGAATCTATTAAGGGAAAAATTGTGAAGATTGGACTTAGAAGTACTAGAATTAAGACGTTTGATAATGAATTTATTATTGTGCCTAATAATAAGTTGGCTGATTCGTCTATTCAGAATGTGGCTTTGCCTGACCCTAAGGTAAGAGTTATTGTGCCTTTTGGTGTAGCGTATGGGAGTGATATAAAAAAGGTTAAGGATGTTGTTAGGAGTGAGATTAAGAAAATTAGAGATTTGGCTGAAGGTGAGAAGGTTATTATTAGATTTTTAGAGATGGCTGATTCATCTTTGAACTTTAAAGTATATTTTTATGTTAGTTCTTTTGAACATCGGGCAGATTCTGTTGATCAAGCGAATACTAGAATTTATAATGTTTTAAATAAGGCAGGAATTGAGATTCCGTTTCCACAGATGGATGTTAATTTGAAGAAGTAGGTATATATATTTTGAAGTTTCTAAATTCTTTTAAGTGTTGTTTCTTTATTGATGTTATGTCAGAAAGAATGTCGGAGAGATTAGAGATTCAGGTTGTAAGTGATTTTGTTAGACGAACGAGTGAGTGGTTGACGACATCTGGACGGGTTGAAGATTCAGGGATAGGTTCAGGGAAAGTTCATATTGTAGGAGATAATTATTCAGTTCATTTTCCGTTGGGTTATGGGGGAGCGATACAACCGTTTGGAGCAATCCATATGGGGATGGGGTTGGTGGATTATATGAAGGGATTTGAAGAGAATGGGACATTAGGAGTTGTTCCGGTAACAAAGTCTTCTAGACAAATATTGGAGGATGAAGATATGTTTATAGGGCTTCCGGGACCTAAAATAGAAATTGCTGGTTTTCAAAGAGAAATTTCTGCCCTGAAAGAGGTATTGCCTCAAGTATTATTGTATCCGTATGGTAGATTTGCTGAATATACGCTAAGGCGCTTGTGATGTGGTGGTCCTTTAATTATTTATGTTGTTTGGGAATAGAAATTGACAATATTTATAAAAGATGATTTCCTATGTTTAGAATGGCATCAAGTAAAAAAGCACAGATGGATCCGATACATTTAATTGTTGCTGTCTTACTTATTTTGGGAGGAGTCCTGTATATGATAAACTTAAATAATTGGGGTTTAGTGGTTGCTTCGATTGGTTTACTAACTGAAGCAATAAAACAGGTGGTAAAATGATAAATCAGATTAATCAAAATGTAGTTATTGGAGTTGCAGTTATAATTTTGAATTTGATTCCACTGTTGACAAAAAAATATAAATATTTATTGATAACAGCAATATTATCGATAATATTAATGTTTGGTGGAAGCTTATTTTAGAGTGCGATAATATTTATTAAGTAAATTGTTTTATTTTTTGTTATGGGTTTAGATGATGATTGTGGTGAGTGTTCTTGGCCCACAGGAGATGATGATATTTTTGGCTCTTGTTCTGTTTCCTCGCTGAGAGATTTAGTTGCCATAGTTTTTTCGGTTTCAGCGCATCACTTTACTTGAGAAGAAAAAATAATATTTTGAATATTTGATGATGTTGATGGTTGTGTAGGTGTTTGAGTTTGAATGTTTGATTGTTCTGATGATTGTGTAGGTGTTTGTCAAAAAGAGATTGCTATTATTCCGATAATTAGAACTAAAGAATTAATGAGAATGTAATGTTTTTTTTCATAATAGATTACAGTTTGGTGACTATTTAAATTTTCTCAAGATTGGTTGAAGCAATTTTAAGAATTACTCTCTAGATGAATAATTTTCCAATGTGGATATGTTCACATCAATAATATCTCTTGCTATTTTTGTTTTAGAAAAGAGTCCTCCAGTAGGTCCTTGTTCGTAGCCTATCCATAATTCTGCACCAAAACCTGCTTTGCGATGATTTCCTCTCTCGTTTCTGC
Organism: Candidatus Woesearchaeota archaeon; assembly: GCA_964639055.1. GTDB lineage: Archaea > Nanobdellota > Nanobdellia > Pacearchaeales > GW2011-AR1 > JAGVXH01. Next base: position 4,057 of record CAZXBY010000009.1, on the reverse strand, counting down.
TTTTGTAATCTCCAACTACTAATACAACTTTCTCGCCAGGTAATACTGTTCCCTCATAACCAAGTGTTTCTGCAAAATTTTTCCCCTCTTCTGCAGAAAAAGCTTCTCCTTTTTTGTTGCATCTTCTAACTAGTGAGGCAATTTTCTCTCTTTTGGAGGAGGTTTCATCATTAGCGCATCCTAAAGTACTTCCAACAGTACCTCCTGTAATTGCTACTAAACCAAGTTTTAGGGCGTCTCTTCTTGAAAATTTTGTCATGATTTATAATAAGGTGAGGGAGTATGCGAGGGGTGGCTAATTAACCATATATTTCTGGGTTAGAGTTATTAGTACTTTTTTATTCATTCAATTACCCAAATTTTTAAATAGTGTATACTCCTTGTGTATACATGGTAGATTTATTCGAAAATACGATATTGTGTAAGAATTGTGATGTTAAGATGGGGCGGGAGGATGTTCTAAAGAGCGGGTTTAAGATGAGGTCGGTTAAATGTTCTAAGTGTGGGAATAGAATTTTACATCCGGATGATGTTAAGGAATTTGATAATTTTTCTAATTTGAAGAGGAAGAATTTTAGGGTGAAGTTGAGGTTTGTGGGAAATAGTTATGCGGTTAGTATTCCTAGGGAGATTGTAGATTTTATGAATGAGCAAGATAGGAAGGCAAAAGAGATGGTTGATTTATGTTTTGAAGAATTTGGGAGGATTTCGTTAAACTTTTAAAAGAAGTTTTCTGGATGATAATAATATGGTTAAGTTAAGAGTGGTTGAGGCTTTGCAGGATGATGCGTATAAAGGTATTGCGAGAATTGATGGTGCTTTAATGAGGAAGATGGATTTAGAGCGAGGCGATGTTATTATGATTAAAGGAGGGAAGGAGACATATTCTGTTGTTGATATTGCTTATCCGGCGGATATGGGGATTGAGATGATTAGAATTGATGGTATTACTAGGAGAAATGCTAAAGCTGGAATTGGTGATATGATTGAGGTTGTTAAAGCGGATGTTGTTGTTGCTAAGAAAATTACTATTGCTCCCGTTCAAAAAGGAATCATGGTTAAAGCTGATCCTGACGCATTGAAGAGGGGATTGCTTGGGAAACCGTTAGTTAAAGGAGATATTTTTGTTTTAGGAGGGGCGCAGAGGAGAAGGGATTTGATGAGCGAGGATATGGGTGATTTTTTTGGGGACATGCTTAATCAAATGGGGATGGGAGTTCCTGGAAATTTTTCTCAAATAAGGTTTATTGTTGTTTCTACTAATCCAAATAGTCCTTCTGTTGTTACTGAGAATACAATTATTAATTTAAGTCAGAAATCGATTGATGTTAGTGAAGAAAATATTCCTGAGATTACTTATGAGGATATTGGTGGATTAAGGGATGAGGTTAAGAGAGTTAGGGAGCTTGTTGAATTGCCACTTAAAAGACCTGAGATTTTTTCAAGACTTGGTATTGAACCGCCGAAGGGGGTCTTATTGTATGGTCCTCCTGGAACTGGAAAGACTTTACTTGCTAGAGCTGTTGCGAATGAGAGTGATGCTAATTTTATTGTGATTAATGGTCCTGAGATTATGAGTAAGTTTTATGGGGATTCTGAGAAAAAGATTAGAGAGATTTTTGATGATGCAGAAAAGAATGCGCCTTCGATTGTTTTTATTGATGAAATTGATGCTGTTGCACCTAAAAGAGAGGAGAGTCAAGGAGAGGTTGAGAAGAGGGTTGTTAGTCAGTTATTGACAATGATGGATGGTTTGCAGAGTAGAGGCAAGGTTGTTGTTATTGGTGCTACGAATAGGCCTAATGCTGTTGATCCTGCCTTGAGGAGACCGGGAAGGTTTGATAGGGAGGTTGAGATTAGTGTTCCAGATAGGGATGGTAGATTACAGGTTTTAAAGATTCATACCAGAAATATGCCTTTAACAAAAGATGTTGATTTGGAAGAATTGGCTAGTCGAACTCATGGTTTTGTTGGGGCTGATTTGGAATCTTTGGCTAAGGAAGCGGCGATGGTTGTTTTGAGAAAAAATATTCATAAGTTTAAGATGGATGATGATGAGGAAATTCCTGATGAGGTTTTGAAAAAGTTAGTGATTTCTGCTGATGATTTTAAGGAGGGTTTAAAGGTTGTTAGACCGAGTGCAATGAGGGAAGTTTTGGTTGAGACTTCAGATGTTAGTTGGGATGATGTTGGTGGTGTTGAGGAGGTTCAGAGGGAATTGAAGGAAGCTGTTGAGTGGCCATTGAAGTTTTCTAGTGCGTTTGATAGGATGGGAATTAGAGCTCCTAAGGGTGTTTTATTGTATGGTCCTCCAGGAACGGGTAAGACTTTGTTAGCTAAGGCTGTGGCGCATGAGAGTGATGCTAATTTTATTCAAATTAAGGGACCGTCGTTACTTTCTATGTGGGTTGGAAAAAGTGAAGAGGGTGTTCGTAAGATTTTTGAGAGGGCTAGACAGGTTTCACCTTGTGTCGTATTTTTTGACGAAATAGATTCTTTGGCAAGTAAGAGGGGGACTCATAGTGGAGGGAAGGTTACTGAGAATGTTTTGAATCAGTTATTGTCGGAGATGGATGGAATTGAAGATTTGTCTAATGTTATTGTTATTGGGGCTACTAATCGTCCTGATATTTTGGATCCTGCGCTTTTGAGACCGGGGCGGTTTGATAGGATTGTTTATACACCTGTGCCGGAGGAGAAAGGTCGTGAGCAGATTCTACGGATTCATACAAAGAAGATGCCAATTGATGGTAAGGATAAGATTATTTTGGAGTTGGCTGGGTTGACGGAGGGTTATACTGGAGCTGATTTGGAGTCTTTGGTTCGTGAGGCGGCGATGCTTGCTTTGAGAAACTCAGATATGAAGGCTGAAAAGGTTACAAGGGATGATTTTAATGAGGCTATGAAAAAGGTGTTGCCTAGTGTTAGTAAACATGATCAAGAATTGTATAAGGAGATTGAGAGAAAATATTTGAAGAGTGCGAAGTCGGTCTTGGGTGATGTAAAAAGTTATCTTGGTTAAAAATAGAAAAACTTATAAACAGATGTGTATACATGGTGTGTATACAGGAAGGTATCAAAATGGAAATACATAAAAGTGAAAATAATATGGAAAAAAATGATATGGATGATGGAAATCTGAAATCTGAAACTGATGTTAATCAATCTGAAGAAAAAGATGATAATAATTATCTTGAGCAATTACAGAGATTGCAAGCAGAGTTTGATAATTATGTAAAAAGAACTGATAAAGAAAGGGGAGAAGTTATAAAAATGGCAAGTGAGGGATTGATTACTCAATTACTGTTAGTATTGGATAATTTTGAGTTAGCATTAGAACATAATGAAGATAAAGGGGTTAATATGATTTATTCTGAACTATATTCTATTCTTGAGAAAGAAGGAGTAAAACCAATTAAAGCAGTTGGGAAGTTTGATCCAAAATATCACGAGGTGTTAATTCAAGAAGCTGGTGATGAGAATGATGTCATTATTTCAGAATTGCAGAAGGGTTATATGTTAGGCGATAAAGTTATAAGGGTAGCAAAAGTTAAAATTAGTAAACTTGTGGAGCATAAAAATGAGTAAAATAATAGGAATTGATTTGGGTACAACTTTTTCAGCGGTAAGTGTAATTGAGGGAGGAAGTGCAAAGATTATTCCAAATTCTGAGGGTAATAATACAACTCCTAGCGTTGTTTCAATAAAGGGAGATGAAATCTTAGTTGGTGAGGTTGCAAGAAGACAAGCAATTGCAAATCCTAAAAATACAATTAGGAGTGTTAAGAGATTAATGGGTGAAAAGAAAAAGGTTAGTATTGATGGTAAGGACTATTCTCCAGAACAGGTTTCAGCTATGATTTTACAAAAATTGAAAAAGGATGCGGAGTCATATTTAGGTCATGATGTTAAAGATGCTGTAATTACAGTGCCGGCATATTTTGGGGATGCTCAGAGGCAAGCGACAAAAGATGCTGGAGAAATTGCTGGATTAAATGTTAAGAGAATTATTAATGAGCCTACAGCGGCTGCGCTTGCATATGGTCTTGATAAGGGA
>CAZXBY010000008.1:0-12977 GCA_964639055.1 Candidatus Woesearchaeota archaeon | reverse complement strand
GGGAAGTAATAAACTATATCTCATCAGTTCACAAAGAAAATTCTGGTCAGTATTTGTATTTTATTACTCTTTATAATATATTTAGTGAATTTTTAGAGGATATAAATGAGGATACTATCGCAAATGAAAAGACTGGATTTAAAGAAACAGATATTTGGAAAATGCTTTATAACTTTCAAAAAGATGCAGTTCTTGGGGGTATTAATAAAATAGAGAGGCATAATGGATGCATACTTGCGGACAGCGTGGGGCTAGGTAAGACGTTCACGGCACTTGGAATAATAAAATATTATGAGTTAAGAAATAAAAAAGCATTAGTTTTATGTCCTAAAAGATTATCAGATAATTGGAATACCTTCAAAAGCAATTATAAAACAAATCCTCTAGTAGGTGACCGATTTAGTTACGACGTTCTTTTTCATACAGATCTATCAAGAGAGAAAGGAGATAGTAACGGCCTTAAGTTAGATAAAATAAATTGGGGAAATTATGATCTTGTAGTAATTGACGAATCCCATAATTTTAGAAATAATAGCGCGAGGCAGGAATGGGAGACAAGATACCAGAAGTTGATGCGTAAAGTGATTAAAGAAGGCGTAAAAACTAAAGTTTTGATGTTGTCTGCTACGCCAGTCAATAATCGTTTTTTAGATTTAAGAAACCAATTGGCTTTAGCCTATGAAGGAGATAGCGAGAGATTTAGTAGCAATTTAGGATTAAAAAAAAGCGTTGAAGCTATTTTTAATGAATCCCAAAGAGTTTTTAATACTTGGTCTAAATTGAAACCTGAGAAAAGAACTGCTAAATCTCTTTTGGATTCTTTAAGTTTTGATTTTTTCGAAGTTTTAGATGCTGTGACAATAGCAAGATCCAGGAGACATATTCTTAAATATTACGACACTAAAGATATTGGAGAATTTCCAAAAAGAAATAAGCCCATAAATAAAACATTTGAGTTAACTGATTTACCAAAATTTATGAATTTTAAAAAAATTTATGATATTTTAGGAACGCTAAATCTTAAGACATATAGCCCTTCTGAGTATATTTTTCCTGAAAAAAGAGAAAAGTATGAACACTATGATACAAAATTAGGGAATAAGGGAGAGTTAAAACAAAGTACTAGAGAATCAGGAATAATGAAACTTATGAGAGTTAATCTCTTAAAAAGGTTAGAGAGCTCTGTCGAATCTTTCAGACTTACACTAAGTAGACTAGATGAAAAAATTGGTTTTGAATTGGGCGAAATAGATAAATTTAGACAAGGTAATAAGAAAGAAATGAATCTTACAGAGCTATCTGAAGAAGAGTTAGATGAGGAAGATTTTGGTGATTTTGATTCAATCATAGGGAAAAAAATCAAAATAGATCTTGCTGATATGGATATTTTGTCTTGGGAAAATGAATTAAAAAAAGACAAGAGGACTATTGATGGAATGTTAAAGGAATTGAGTAGAATTACTCCTGAAAAAGATAGCAAGCTAAAGAGTTTAATAGATTTAATAGAAGAAAAAATTAAAAATCCCTTAAATGAAAATAATAAAAAAGTTATAGTGTTTAGCGCCTTTGCGGATAGTATCTATTATTTATATGAAAATCTCGCAGATTACTTTAAGAATAAATATAATATTAATTCCGCATGTATAAGTGGCGGGACAAAATCGAATAAAACTACCGCAGAAGGTGTTGGAAGTGATATGAATGAATTACTGACTTATTTTTCACCCATTTCAAAACAAAAAGACTCCCTTTATCCCGAATCAACTAATGCTATTGATTTATTATTTGCAACGGATTGTATTTCTGAAGGTCAGAATCTCCAGGATTGTGATTTTTTGATTAATTATGATATACATTGGAATCCGGTTAGAATTATACAGCGGTTTGGAAGAATTGATAGAATTGGATCTAAAAATAAAGTTATACAATTAGTTAATTATTGGCCTCCTGTTGCGCTTGATGAGTATATCCAATTGAAAGATAGGGTTGAAAGTAGAATGCATGCATTAAATTTATCTGCAACCGGAGAAGAAAATCTTCTGGTAGATGAAAATAATGATTTGGAGTACAGAACTCAACAATTAAAAAAATTACAAGAGGAAGTTGTGGATTTGGAAGATATGAATACTGGAGTTTCTATAACCGATCTTGGATTGAATGATTTTAGAATAGATTTAATAAATTATCCAAATAGAGAGTCTCTTCAAAACGTTCCTTTTGGATTGCATGCAACTGTAAAAAACGAAAAGGGCTTAGAGCCAGGAGCTATTTTTATCTTAAAAAATATTAATTGGAATATAAATATTGGAAATATAAATCGCCTTCACCCTTTCTATCTAGTTTATGTTGGGGAAGATGGGAAAATTATAAGTAATCATGTAGCGGTCAAAAAAACTCTAGATTCCTTTAGGGCATTATGCAAGGGGAGGGAAAAGCCAGACTTTAAGCTAGCAGAGAAGTTTAACAAAGAAACAAAAGAGGGTTTGAATATGGGTAAATATTCCGATCTACTTGGGAAAGCAATAGAATCAATCATTTCAGTTAAAGAAAGTCAGGACCTTAATAGCTTGTTTAAAGCTGGGGGAACGACGATTAGTAAAGAAAAGATAAAAGGATTGGAGGATTTTGAGCTTATTTGCTTTTTAGTTATAAAATGATATTTCCCAAAAAAACAGAGTTTAATAATAAAATTCCAAAAGAAAGATTTTATGAAAATTTAGATATTCCTAATAAAATAAAAGAGAGATTTAAAAAAGAAATTAGTGCCATTTATTTAAAGAATAAATTATCTAACGATACTCTTCACATAAAGGGTACAAAGAATATTGAAGAGATTTTTGTTTTTTATATTAAATTAAAAGAGGATATATATTTTGAAAAAATAGAGGACTTGTTACTTTTAATTGATAGGGCGATTCCATATCCTGTTTTATATGAGTTTTCTTTAGAAGATAAAACTGTTTACAAGATTGCACATAAAGAAAGAAGTAAAAACAATGAAAATGAATCGGTGGTTGATGTTTATTTCACCAGGGAAATGGATAAGGGGTTTGAAAAAGATTTAAAGAATTTATCCAATTCCTTAAATCTAGAGATCTTGTATGAAAAATTAGTCAAAGCCATAATCGGTTTAAAATCGAAAAGACCTATTGGCATACTGGTTCAAGAATATAAAAATAAAAAACTATTAGAAACAGATATTATAATCCTTGAGAAAAGAATTAAACTAGAAAAACAGCCAGATAGGCAGTTTGAATTATTAAATAAATTGGGACTTAAGAAGAAAGAGCTTAAGAAGTTACAATAAACTTAAATATACTCTAATTTTAAATTAAATATGGTGAAAAAACTCCCTCTAAAAACAGCAGATCTAACAGAAGAAAATATCTCTAAAATAAGCCAGCTTTTTCCAAATTTAATTGTAGAAGTAGAAAAGGAAGGAAAGTTGATTAAAACTATTGATGTAGAGAAACTGAAGGAATTGGTTGGGGATATAGCAACTGATGAAGATGAAATTTATTCTTTAGGTTGGGTTGGAAAAAGAGCTTCTAGAATTAAAATTGCAGAGTCTATTACAAAGACACTGAGGCCAATTAAAGAGGATTCTGTGGATTTTGACAAAACTGAGAATCTTTATATTGAAGGAGATAATTTTGAAGTTTTGAAATTATTAAAAGAATCTTACCTAAATAAGGTAAAAATGATTTATATAGATCCTCCATATAATACTGGAAAAGATTTTGTCTATAAAGATAACTTCAAGATGTCTAAGGAGGATTATGATGAAGAATCTGGGGCAGTAGATGAAGAAGGGAATAAGCTCTTTAGGAATACAACAACAAATGGGAGATTTCATTCTGATTGGTTATCAATGATGTATGAAAGATTAACAATAGCAAGAGACCTTTTGAAAGATGATGGAGTTGTCTTTATTTCAATTGATGATAATGAAGTTACTAATTTAAGAAAAATTTGTGATGAGGTTTTTGGTGAGGGGAATTTTGTTGCTCAACTTCCAAGAATTACCACAATAAAAGGTAAAAACGATGAAAAAAGAATAGCAAAATCCCATGACTATGTCTTGGTTTATAGTAGCATAAATGCTTTCTCAAAGAATAAAGACTTTAGATCAAGAGATAGATACAAACTTGAAGATAATAGGGGGAAATATTATGTGGAAGCCACACTAGATGCAGTTAGCTTACCTTATCAGAAAAGTTTGGATTTTGATATTTTTCTTAATGGGGAAAAAATTAATCCTATAACCTATAATGGCAAAAAAATTTCTTGGAGATGGTCTAAAGATTTAGTAAAATTTGGAATTAAAAATGATCTGATAGTCAATAAAAAAGGCAGATTATATACTAAAACCTACTTAGAATATGAAATTATAAAGACTTCAGGAAGTTATCAGTTAGTAAAAAAAGAAGTTGGTGGAACTTATAGATCCCAATTGCTATTAGATTATAAATTTAGCAATAATGAAGCTAGCAGGGCCCTAAAGGAATTGAAAATCCCTTTTGACTATTCTAAACCAGTTAAATTAATATCTCAATTGATGAAAATGATTCCTGCAGAGAAAGGAGACATAATCCTTGATTTCTTCTCGGGTTCAGCTACAACGGCCCATGCAGTTATGCAACTTAATGTAGAAGATGGAGAGGATAGGAAGTTTATTATGGTACAATTACCAGAAGAAACAGATAAAGAATCAGGAGCATTTAAAGATGGATACAAAAATATCTGCGAAATAGGGAAGGAAAGAATCCGTCGTGCTGCTAAAAAAATTAAAGAAGACAACAAAGAAAAAGATTTATCTAAAGTTGATTTTGGATTCAAAGTTTTTAGGATAGATTCTTCAAATATGAAAGATGTTTATTATAATCCAAATGCAATTAATCAAACAACATTAGGTAACTTCAAGGACAATATAAAAGATGATAGAACCCCAGAAGACTTACTCTACCAAGTTTTAATTGATATGGCAATTCCAATTTCTGCTAAAGTTAAGGAAAATAAAATTAAAGGCAAAAACGTATTTGTTGTTGAAACAGAATCAGGGGAGCCTTGGCTGGTTGCTTGTTTCGATAATAATGTTGATTTAGAATTGGTAAAAGAAATTGCAGATATAAAACCACTAAAGGCAGTATTTAGGGATTCTTCTTTTAAGAATGATTCTGCAAAGGTTAATTGCGAAGAATACCTAAAGAATAAATCACCAAATACAATTCTAGGAGTAATTTAAAATGGGTTGGAAGTTTAAGAAACAAGACTTTCAAGAAGATGCTGTTAATTCAGTATGCGAAATTTTTGAAGGTCAGCAAAGAGGATTGTTTAAACATCAATTAGGACTAAAAGGGAAAATAGATGATTTTGGTTATAAAAATGAAGAGTTAACAATTCCAGCAGATACAATTCTTAAAAGAATAAGAGCCGTTCAAAAAAAAAATAAGTTGCATGAATCTAATCAATTAGAGGGTGATGGGATAAATTTAACTATAGAAATGGAAACTGGTACTGGGAAGACGTATGCGTATATTAATACTTTTTATGAATTAAATAAAAGATATGGTTGGTCTAAATTTATAATCGTGGTTCCAAGTGTTGCGATAAGGGAAGGAGTTTGTAATTCTTTAGAATTAATGCAAGATAATTTTGCTGCTATTTATGGTAAAAAGACAAAATATTTTATTTTCGATTCTTCAAAGCCAAATCAAATAGAAGATTTCGCAAGAAATAGTAATATAAATATTATGATAATTAACTCACAATCATTTAACAAAAAAGATTTTGGTTCTGGATCTGATTCTAAAATTCAAAATAACATGTATAAAAAAACAGAATATGGTAGAAGACTAATAGATCTAATTTCGGGGACAAATCCTATTTTAGTAATTGATGAGCCACAATCAGTAGAAGGGAAACAGACCAAAGAGGCATTAAAGGGATTTAATCACTTATTTACTATAAGATATTCCGCAACACACAGAGATGCATATAATATGATTTATGTCCTAGATGCTGTTGACGCATTTAATAGGAAACTTGTTAAGAAGATTCGAGTTAAGGGTATAGAAATAACCGGGACCACTGGAACTCATAGTTATCTTTATTGTGAAGGAATTGATATAAGCACAAAAGAATATCCAAAAGCTAGACTTGAGATTGAAGTTAAACAAAAAAACAGCTTAGTCAAAAAATCATTCAAATTTTCTAGAGGGGATGACCTATTTATAAAATCGGGAAATCTTCCAGAATATAAAGGCTATAAGATAGTAGAAATAAATGCCTCTGAAAATTGTGTTAGATTCGCCAACGAAGAAGTAATTAAGATAGGAGAATCTAAAGGAAATATTGATGAAAAACACAAAAGAAGAATACAGATAAGAGAAACTATTAAGTCCCACATAAACAAAGAAAGAACTCTATTTGAAAAAGACATAAAGACTATTTCATTATTTTTTATTGACGAAGTAGCTAGATATAGGCAATATGATTCCGAGGGTAATCAGTTAGATGGAGAATATGTTCAAATGTTTTTGGAAGAATATAAAAATATTATCGAAAGGGAAAAAATAACTCTCTCTAAAGATTACTTAGATTATCTTAATAAAATAAATCCTATTGATACCCATAAGGGATATTTCTCTATTGATAAAAAAACAAAACAGCTTAAGGATCCGAAATTATCTGGAAGAGGGAAAGAAAAGACTAGTGATGATACAGATGCTTACGATTTAATTATGAGGGATAAGGAGAAATTATTAGATTTGAAAGAGCCAACAAGATTTATTTTTTCTCATTCTGCATTGAAAGAAGGTTGGGATAATCCTAACGTTTTCCAAATTTGTGTGCTTAGAAATACAGACCCTGCTGCGATTAGAACTAGGCAAGAGGTTGGAAGAGGTTTAAGGCTGTGTGTTAATCAAGAAAAAGAAAGAGTAGACCAAGATTATGAAGGGGCAGATTCCTCAGAGGTAAATGTTTTGACAATTATCGCAAATGATTCTTATGAAGATTTCGCTTCGGCATTACAGAGAGACTTTTCTGCGGACTTAAGAGAAAGGCCAAATAAATTAAATGTTTCTTTTTTAATGAAGAGAAAATTAGATGGAAAATCTATTGATGAAGACTTAGCAGAAGATATTATAATTTGTCTTAAGGGCAGGGGATATTTAACAGAAGAAAAAACTCTTAGTCTCAAATATGATGAGGATTTAAATTCTGGAAGTCTTGATTTCGGAGAATTAAATGATAAGAAGGAGAGTCTTATTGAATTATTAAAAGATTTATCTCAAAATGTACCTTTTCCAGAAAATGAGAATGACATAAAAACTTTCCCTAATAAACTTACTGAAAGATTTAAAGATGGAGAATTTAAAAAAATGTGGAGTTACATTAACTCTAAGACTTATTACGAAGTAGACTTTGATACCAACTTGCTAATTGACAATTCTATTAAAAGGATAAATAGTAAGTTAGATGTAATAGAGATTCAAGCAGAAGTTAAACAGGCAATTACTAAAGATACAATAAGAAGAGAAGAAATGAAGGAGAATAATGCTTTTTCTAAAAAGAAAATAGAAATTTATAAAACTGAAAATATTATCTCTGAGAGTATAACCTATGATTTGATTGGTGAAATAGTTGGGGGGACAAATTTAACAAGAGATACAATTTCTAAGATTTTAATTGGAATTGGATCAGAAAAGTTTGAAAAATACAAAAAAAATCCTGAGGATTTTATAATTCAAATCTCAAAGATTATTAATTCAGAAAAGGCAGATATAGTTATCGATAAAATTAAATATTATAAAACTGGCAAAGAAATTTCATTGGACGTTTTTAAGAATAATAAAGTTTTAAATTCCAGGGCCTTTTTGGTAGATGACCCAAATAAATATATTTATGAATATTTGGAATACGATTCGGGTGTTGAGGAAAAATTCGCTAAATCTTTGAATGAGTTTGAGAGTTTGAGAGTTTTTGCAAAATTACCTAAGGGGGAATATAATATTGAGACTCCTGTGGGGAAATATAGTCCCGATTGGATGTTGGTCTTTGAAGAAAAGAAAGTTATCCATGCTTATTTTATTGCAGAAACAAAAGGTAGCACCGAAGAAAAGGATTTAAAGGGAGTAGAGAATGCTAAAATAAAATGTGCTGAAAAACATTTTAAAGAAATTTCTGGAGATAAAGTTAAGTTTGATGTTATAAAGGGTTTTGATGATCTGAAGAATAAAATTGGGATTAAATAATTACTTCATCGCAATAATAACTATAAGCCCTAGTTTTTAAATTATTTCATGGCAAAAGAAGACCCTGTAGCTCAAATAATATTTCTAGTAGCAATAGCTATAGTATTCTTACCATTAATTCTTTTTATTATATCCAGCGTTTTAGAGCCTGTTTTTATTATTTTAACAATATTCTCAATTATTACGACAATGACATTCGGATTTATGCTAATTATCCAGCAAGAGGAAGAATTTGCAATTCCATTAGTTATTGCAATTGTGGTGCTTTTGATTTCTAGTGGAGGTTGGGTTATGACTGCCTCAGTAATAGACTCAGTACCTCAAACAACAGAAGGAAAAGAGCAGATAGAAATGTATAATACAATAACAGGAGTTCCTAACACCGTTTCTGATTCGCTTAATAATGCACTATATACTACAATTGAGGAAATGTGTAAAACAACAGATGAAGATATTTGTAATTTGATGCGAACAACAATAAAAACTCAAGAGGATTTGATGGAGATACGAGGTTTGCTCAATAAAGGCAAAAAATATGCTGAAATAGTAGAAAAGATAAAATAAACTGAAAATTAGAGCGTTGGATTATTCGATCGCTTCCTATTTGGAGCATTATAGTTAAATTCTTATAGTTTGATTAGTTGATTATCACATGGCTTTCAAGAAAAACAAAAGTGGATATAAGGTATTTACAGATAGCGATGGAACAACTCGCTCAGTCCATAAACGAGTTCTAGAAAAGAAGATGGGTGGTCCTGTTAGGAAGGGATACGATGCTCATCATGTAGATGGAGATAAAACTAACAATAGACCAAGCAACCTTCGTGCGGTTAAGAAAAATAAGCACAAAAAAGGGCCAACTAGTTCTTGGTAATAATTTAACTCTATCGACGGCAGAACCTACGCACCAATGAACTCCGGTTGGGGCGTAACCCATCAGACGCATATTTGATGGGCTTTCAAAAGAAATAAAACAACATCACTTAAAAATGCTCGAATAGGGTCGTCCTCGGCGGGGGCGTTTACCCATCCACACACATTTGATGGGCTTTTGAAAGTAAAGAAAACACCCTAGCTTCTAGACGATACCTGTAAGACACCCACAAGAAACCTACACAAAACCTCGATGTTAATAAGTAAGGTTTGCTTTTCATAAAATGAAGAGAGATCCATACAAACACAAGGAAAAATATCAGAATTGGAAGATAAAGGTAAGAAACGGTATTCCAGAGACTAGTAAAATAAATTCTGAAATTATTATAAGATATATTGAAGATATGGAAGTAGGGAGAAATGTCTCTTCAAGAAGTACAAAAGGTCCGAGAAGCTTTATTAGGCTTAACACTTTAAGACAAAAGTTGTTATTTTTTGCTAAACGATTTAAAATTCTATTAGGACTTGATGATATTACAAAAGTAACTGAGGATGAAATAATTAGTTTTTTTGCCAAAATCAGAACAGGAGAAATTGCTCGAGAAGATGGTAAAATATACGCATCAATTGATACTTATGGAAAAGCTTTCAAGTCGTTTTGGCATTGGTGGATGAAAGTAAATAGAAAAGAAGGGATTACTATTCAGGATATAACCATTGATTTAGATGTAAGAAGAGATAAACCTGTATGGGTATATTTAACTGAAGACCAAGTTAGAAGTTTTTGTGACAATTCAATGTTTAAATATAGGGTTATGATTATGTTTTTATATGATACTGGAGTGAGAGCTCCAACCGAATTAATTAATATTAAAATTTCGGATTTTCATAATGATTTTAAGGAAGTGAATATAAGAGATGAAATAAGTAAAACTTTTGGAAGAAGAATCAAATTAATGCTATCTTCTGATCTAATTAAGAGATATGTCCAAGAAGAAAAGTTAGAACCTCATGATTATTTGTTTACATTTAAGCCAAGCAATGTTAATAGGGTCATTAAAAATACTGCTAAAAAGCTATTCGGCGATGAAGTTTCACCTGCTGGAGAGAAATATTCAAATATGACAATGTATGATTTTAGGCATTGTGCTTGTTGTTATTGGCTTCCAAGATATAAATCTGAATCTGCCTTAAAATATAGATTTGGTTGGAAGAAGAGTGATAAAATTCATTATTACAGCGAACTCTTAGGGATGAGAGATACAATTACCGAAGATGATATGTTAATTGATGTCACAAAGACTGAGATTGAAAAAGATTTAGATTCTACAAAAAGACAGAACGAAATTCTTCAGGAAAGATTAGGACTAATGGAAGTTCAAATGGCTAAATTTGAAAAGCTCGCAAGTCATATTGAGGGGGTTATTTGTTGAGATCATTTCTCTTCTTCAATTAAGTAATCTGAAACCCAAAAATACATGCCCAGTATTTTCATTAAAGGATATCCTTTAAATTCTTTCATTAAAGAATCTAATTCTTTTTTATTATCAAGTTAAAAGATTTTTCAGGATTAAATTTTTGTTGAAGGTCTTCTGATTTCAATTATCTGAGGTATCCATCCAAGTGCTATTAAGATTAGTCCTAAGATTCCAAGATAGTTAATATATTCAACCACCATTTTAATTAATATAAGAAAAGAGGTATTTAAGCTTGCTGTTTTATCCATTCAGATAATGTATTTTTGGATTTTTTCTTGTAGTTTTTAGCTTCAAGAGATTTTTTCTCCTTAAATTTTTTCCAAGAAACGAACTTCTTTTTGTCTTTTTCACTTAAAACACATATTTTTAATTGATTGTTAAATAGTTTTAGAAATTCTTTTTTTGTTAATTCTAAACCTTGACTCTCTGCTGCAAGTTGTTGAAATTTTTCTCTACAAATTTTTCTCTGACACTTATTATCATAACATTTCCTGTAACAATTTGCTTTTCTTAGCCATTCAATAAAATAGATAATACTTTTCTTTTTGTGTTTTCCTTTTAGGTTTGCAAGAACACAATTTATTTCGTTATAGGTTATTGAGTCATCATTAATTCTCTTTTTTATCTCCTTGAGTTTGTCATCTGGAGATCTAATATTCTTCAGGATTTTCTTTGTTTTATAATTAGAGAGTATTTCTTTTAATTGAAGATAATGATGTTCAATTAGTTCGGCTATATGGTCCCAAACTGTTGAGATTTTGATCCCTCTTTTTTCTGAAATCTCACATACATTTAATCCTTGCTTTAAGTGATGCAAGGTCTTCTGACAACTAAAATCAATCTTGCTATAATTAATCTTATGGTTAAATGTTTCATGTTTTTTAACAGAAGTTATTTCTATTTTTGAATTTACAGGAAATATTTTATTAAACTGGCTTGTTATTTGTTTTCTGTACTTGTAACTATTTGCATGAGAAATATAAGCAAGCCATCCCTCAAATTTTTCTATAACTTTTTCTCTTGGAAATTTACCTTTCATATAGAGAATCCTTATCTTTTTCATCTTTTTGTTGAATTTTCTCATGTTTTTTTGGACCAATAATTTATGATAATAAAAAATTCTAAATCCTAAAAATCCAACTCCTTTATTTAACAGAATTACTCTTGATTTTTCCTTGTGCAGTTCTATCTTTAGATCTTTTGCTAAAAACAAATTAATCCTCAATTTGTATTTTTCAAGAATTTTCTTTGATTTATGTAAAATCACAAAATCATCTACATAACGAATGTAATATTTTGCTCTAATTTTGTGTTTTATAAATTGATCTAATTCATTTAGATAGACATTAGCAAAAAATTGACTTGTTAAGTTACCTAAAGGCATTCCCCTTCCAAGACAATTATTATGGTGATTTGAGAGTATAATTTGAATTAAGTCCATAATTCGTGCGTCATTAACCCTTTTCCTGAGAAATTTAAGAAGTAGTTTATGATCAACACTTTCGAAATAGCTTTTAATATCAGCTTTTAAGACAAAGCATCTAATAGTATTATTTTTTGAGACTTTTCTTTTAAATTCATCAAATCTTTTTATGGAGTTGAGTGTTCCCTTACCGAGCCTATTTGCAAAAGAATCATAAATAAATATCTTTTCAAAATAAGGTTCAATAATATTGCAAATAGCATGATGAACAATTCTATCCCTGAAATCTGATTTACTAATTTTCCTTGTTTTAGGATCACGAAGAATAAATGTTTTAAGAGGATTTGGTCTGTAATCTTCTTTGATAAGTTCGTTACTCAACTTTACAAGGTTCTTCTCAAGTTCTTTTTCAAATTCAAGGACATATTGCTTTTTAGTTTTGCCTTTTCTTGCTTTTTTGAACGCTTTTTCAAAATTTTCATAAGAACATAACTCTTCGTAAGCATTTAAAATAATTTTACTTCCTTCTGACATTCTCTCAAATTTGATTGTATCTTTATTAAAATTTAGATGATTATTAATGAGACTCTTTTGAATTTTATGACACCGGAAGATTTATAAATAGTCACCACTGCAAAATAGTAAAGATATGTTCAGGACATATTAAAGACATATAAGAAACATATCAATGCAAAAGATGGATCTTGAACAAAACATAACAAATGATGGAGAAGGAAGAAGAAAATCAAGAATAGTCTTACCAGGAACGTCTGAATATGAAGCAGGAATGAGAAGATTAAAAGAAGTTAATAGAAACCTAAACCCCTCTGAAAGCAAACAGGATGAGGCATCAAGAGTAGAACCAAGGACTATTCCTTCTGGAAGTTTTAATGTAAATGATTTAGTTAGTAGTGGTCAGCTATTTTATAGTTCTAATACTAGTCA
>CAZXBY010000007.1:0-13774 GCA_964639055.1 Candidatus Woesearchaeota archaeon | reverse complement strand
TGATTCTTATGATGCTAATTTTTGGGTTATTTTGAAAGATGGAGTGAGAAAAGAAGCTATTGATAAGCTTGTTGAAAAAATTGAAAAGATTGAGGTAGAAAAGGGCTCAAGAACTAGTAAGGTTTTAAAGACTGAGATTTGTAGGAAGAAGTTTCTAGAGAAGGATGTTAATGCCATTAGAGTATTTGTAACCAATCATAAAGATTGTCATTTGGTTACGAGCGAGATAGGGGATTCTGATGACATTATTGCACGCAGAGAGTATGATATTCCAATTATTACTAAATATATCATGGAAGAGGGGCTAGAACCATTAAAATGGTATTCTATTAGTGGGAATGTGTTGGCTGGAAATGATTATGGGGGCATTGTTGACTCTTTGGATGTTAGCTTATGTTTGCAGTTAAATGATTTTAAGAAATGTGAAGAAAAACCATTCATACCCAAGGTTTTGGCTTACGATATTGAAACTGATAGCTTGGAATTGGGAAAGGGAAAGATTTTGATGATTTCTATTTTTGGAGAAGGGATAAAAAAGGTTTTGACTTGGCAGAAGTGTTCTAAAAAACAAGATTACGTGGAATGTTTTGAAAGTGAAGGAGAAATGATTGAAGCTTTTGTGCATTGTGTTAAAGATTTTTCTCCTGATGTCTTGTGTGGTTATTTTTCTGATGGATTCGATTTGCCATATTTGAAGGAACGAGCAAAAAGAAATAAGGTTAAATTGGGATTAGGGCTTGATTCGTCTGAACCTAGATTTAGTCGTGGAATTTTGCCTACGGGAAAAATTAACGGAGTTGTTCATGTTGATTTATATCGTTTTATTAGTTCAGTTTATTCGCAATATCTAGCTAGCGAAACCTTGAGTTTAGATGAAGTTGCTAGTGAACTTATTGGAGAAGGGAAAGAGAGTTTTGATTTTGCTACATTGTTAAATATGAACGATGAGGATTGGGTGAAGTTTTTTTCTTATAGTTTAAAGGACGCTGACGTTACATATAAATTATTTTTAAAGCTCTGGCCTGACATATTAGAATTTACAAAGATAATCAAGGAACCAATGTTTGATGTTAGTCGAGACAGAATGGCGACTAATGTTGAAAACTATATTCTACATAATTTGAGTAGGTTTAATGAGATTGCAGAAAAAAGGCCAATGGGAGAAATTGTTGCTATAAGAAAATCAATGGGTAAATTTGAGGGGGCTTTTGTTTATGAGCCTACGCCAGGACTTTATGAAGATATTGTTATGTTTGATTTTACTAGTATGTATGGCTCTGTTATTGTTAGTTATAATTTGAGTGGCCCAACATTAGAAGGAGGAGAGGAAGATAATTATATATTTAGTAAGAAACAAGGATTTTTTGCGACTTTACTTTCCGAAGTTATTGATAAAAGAAAAGAATGTAAAAAAGAATATGCAGAGAAGAAAGATAATTTAAGTAAAGCTAGGAGTAATGCATATAAATTGCTTGCTAATGCTAGTTATGGTTATCAGGGATTCTTTGGGGCGAGATATTATTCTCGTGAAGCTGCTTCGTCCACAACTAGACTAGCTAAAGAAAATATTTTGAAGGTTATTGAAAAAATAAAGAATAGGGGGTATGAAGTTTTATATTCCGACACTGATTCTATTGCATTTTTGAAGGGGGACAAGGACAAAGAGGATATCTTGAAATTTTTGAAAGAGTTGAATACAGAACTACCTGGTATTATGGAACTTGATTTAGAAGATTTTTTTAAGCGTGGTATTTTCGTATCTAAAAGGGGAGTGAAAACTGGAGCTAAGAAGAAATATGCTTTACTTGAAGAGAGTGGGAAATTGAAAATTAGAGGGTTTGAGACTGTTAGAAGAGATTGGTGCCGTTTATCTCGTGATTTGCAGAACAATATTTTGAAAGCTATTTTGATTGATGGAAATGAAAAAAGGGCAAATAAAATATTAAAGGATGTGGTTGATGATTTAAAGAAGCGACATATTTCTGTGAATGACTTAATTATTAAAACTCAATTAAAAAAACCTATTAATGAATATGTTGCGCGTGGTCCTCATGTTGTTGCGGCTGAAAAAATGGAGAAAGCTGGAAGTGTCGTTTCTACTGGTATGATTGTTGAGTATTATGTTGGGGAAGGAAAGGGTAAAAGGATTGGAGACAGAGTCCTCTTGCCTAATGAGAAAGGTAAATATGATATCGAATATTATTTAAATAATCAAATTTTGCCTGCCATTGAAAATATTTTTGATGTTTTTGGTGTTAATGCTGATGATTTTTTGAAGGATCAGAAGCAAATGGGGCTTGGAGACTTCTAAAACTTGATATAATGAAAAAAGGTTTTTTAAAATCAATAATAATAATTTTCGGAACTTGATTTTTTTATTGGATAATTTTAAATACTTATTTGTGCAATGATAAGGTATGAAGAGAGGAATTATTGCATTATGGATGATGATTTTTATTTTTTTTGGATTAGTTGGAGCTGAATTAAGTGTTAGTGAGCCAAATGATGTCTATAATTTAGGAGATAAATTATATATTACTGCTACTAATTTAAAGGGATATGAATCTGGGAACTTGAATATCGATTTGATTTGCTCTAATGCTACAATTAATTTACTGAAAATTTCTGCGAGGGCATTTTCTTTTGATGGTGGACAGTCGTATTCTATTCCATATAAGATTTTAACAAGAGAAGATTTGGAAATTGTTGATTTAAATAGTATTGTTGGAACTTGCAGAATGAAAACAAATTTAGCACTAGAGGTTGTTGAATCAAAAAGTTTTGTTATTAGTAATGATTTAAATATTAATGCAAATATAAATAAATTAAAGTTTAGCCCGGGAGATGAAGCTATCATTGATATTGATGTAAAGAGAGCTGATGGAGAGCCTTTCGATGGATTTTATAGTATTTCAAACTTTACTGTCATTGAAGGAGAAATCAAGGAAGGGATGGCTGTTAAAAATATACAAATTCCTAATGATATGGAGGCAGGAGAGTATTTTATGAAAATTGAGGCATATGATTTGGATTCTGAAAGGGGAAAGATGAATAATGGTTCTGTTGATTTGTATGTTGTTATAAATCAGGTTCCAACGAGCATTGAATCTGGGATAAGTGATGTTGAGGTTGTTCCTGGGAATAATTTGAAAATTAATCCTAGTATTTTGGACCAGTCGGGACGGATAATTAATGGAAGTATTTATGTTTATGTTACTGATCCTGACGAAAATAAATATGATTATAATGTTTTATCCGGCGAAACTTTAGCAATTTCAACTTTCACAAATTCTACTCAGGGAAAATGGAAATTTTATTCTGTTGCTAGTGGCTTGAGTCAGGAAGGAGAATTTGAAGTTTTGGGTGTTGAAAGGATTGATTACACTTTTGAAAATGGTATTCTTATTGTTCAAAATGTTGGAAATATTGATTATTATGGTCTTGTTGAAGTTAGTATTGGTGATTTTGTTAATGAAATTGATTTAAAGTTAAAGATGGGCGAAGAAAAGAAATTTATTTTGGAAGCTCCTGAAGGGGAGTATGATATTAATATTGACGATGGAGAGAATTCTTTTCAAGGGTCGGGTTTTTTAACGGGCAATGCGATTGGAGTTACAGAAATGGGAAAAGGCGGAGGGGGGAGAATTTTAAATTTTTCTTTTATGTGGTTGTTTTTGATTTTTTTGGCGGGTAGTTTGGGATTCGTCATGATTGGTATGTATAGAAAAACAAAAGTAGTTTCTTCTAAGACTAGTTTTAAGTCAAAGGTTAAGGGGATGGGAGGAAGATTAACAAACTGGAAGAAATTTAAAAAACCTGATAAAGAAGGGGAAAAGGGTATTATTGATTTGACTGCTCAGAAATTAATTGGCGCTGAATCTGTATTGTCTATGAGTGGTGAAAAAGTAAGTACAACTATTGTTGCAGTTAAGATTAAAGATAAGGATTCTTTTAGTGAAGCAATTCAGAGAGATGTTGTTAATATTATAAAAAATAATTGTGGGAATAAGGGAGTTGTTGACGTAAAGGAAGACTTTATTTATTTGATTTATTCACCTTTGATTACTAGAAGCTATAAGAATAGTCTATTAGCTATGCAGGTGGCATTAAATATTGAGAAAAACTTAGTTGATTATCGGAAAAAATTAAGTGGAGATTTAAAATTTGGTATTTCGGTGAATAATGGTGATTTAGTTTCTAAAAAGAATGGTGTTAAATTGAGATATGCTAGTATTGGAACTCTTTTTACATTGTCAAATAAGTTGGCGGAGACTGCAGAGAATAATGTTTTAATCCCTGAAATTATTAGGAAATCTCTTATGAGGAATTTGAAGGTTGTTAAGGTTGATGATATAGGTAAGATAAAGGCCTATTCTGTTTCCGAGATTAAGAATATTGAGGCAAATAATGATAAGTTAAAGGATTTATTGAAAAGAATGAATAAGTAGATTTTTTGACCTTTTTATTTTTAACTCAAACTAGTTGTTGAATTTTTATATCTTTCTTTTAATTCATTGATTCTAATTTCTTAATATATAGGGAACTTCATAAAGTTTATAAAAGATCATGGTTTGTTTGGATAATGATAGAAATTGTTAAAAAAAGTAAGCCGATTGGTGAGTTGAAGGAGGGAGATAAACTTTTTATTAATGGGAAAGAAATGAATGTTGATAAACAATTTATTTTTATTGAACATGAAAAAATGAAGGAAATGATTATTGAATTCTTTAATCTTGAGAACGAGAGAGAATATCAATTGAGATACTTTGATGATCAGAATGAATCTAGTCTTGAGGTTTATGAGTTAATGGATGAATTTCAGTACACTAGAAGAGAACCAAAGACGATTAGTTGGTGAATTTTTTTATTTAAACTATTTACTTCTTTTATTTTTGCCTATTGTTGTTATTGGTTAGTGGCAAAAATGGAACCTTTATAAACACTGAATAAGTAAAAAAAAGATGGGAATAGAAGATAGAGAGTCTAACGCAGAAGGTTTCGTCAACTTACTGGACGGAGTTGCGGAAGAAATTTTTCCAGAACAAAATAGTGTGAGTCGAAGCAGGGAGAGGTACGTTGCGGAACTTATTGCTGGAAATAAACCCGATTATTGGTGTCTGGAATATGGTGGAGTAGTTCGAATGGGTTATCATGATGGGAAGCTTATACCAATTGATAAATCATGGGGCCTAGACTCAAGAATAATCGATGGAACATTAAGAGAACATTGGCAACAAATTGAAGATGATTATCATCCAAAAGCGAAAGAGTTTATGGAGAAATTGGGCTTAGAATAAGTTATGAGTTTCTACTAATTTCTATTATTTAAATGATTTGCTTATAGTCTCTCTCCAGAAGGAAGGAAGGGGATTAGTTATAAAACCTCTAAAGTCGTTTGAGTAGATATATGTTAGACCTCTATGTTTTTGGTATTTTTGGAATTGTTTTTCTGTTGATTCATATATTTTTTGAATAATTTTTCTTTCAAATTCCTTTTGTAATAATGATGATGGTTTTAGTATTAAAAAATCTGCTTGTCTTAATATGTTTACTTCTAAGTTTGATGAGTTTTGAGAGATGAACAATATGCTTATATTTTTATGCCGTGCTATCATTATTAATTGACTTAGTAGTTTGTTTGCATTGCTCATTGAGCTTCGTGAATTAAATAAGACTCCACCCTCATCAATTAGTACGAACGAATTATTTTGTAATTCGGATATGTCTGAAACTCCTTTTATCCATTCTGGGAGTTCAGCTTCATTGAATCCTATTGCAAAACATTTCTTATTGATTGTTGAATATAAATTCTCTAAAAATTTCATACCGAAGGCTGTTTTACCGGAGCCTCGTTTGCCTAAAATTATTCCTATTTGACTATCTGATTCTATTGTTTTTTCTAACCATTCTTTGTAATTGCCATCTATTTTATGAATTACTTTAAATTCTTCATATTTGAGTTCTGATATTTCTGAAGAATTTTCTTTTTTGAAAGAGTGATTGCGCTTATTATAACCAACAATTCCTAATGCTATGTAGGACATTATTGTAAAAGCTCTACCTACTCTTTGGAATATCCCTTTTTTCTCTTTTTTCATTAGATTGGTTGGCGAAAGAATTATTTAAGTTTAATTATACTCTTTTTCGACGATATATGCTGTTTTTTATGCGAATACTTATAAACTACTAGTTACTTATTGTTTACAAATGGTAACTAATCGTGAATCAACTGTAAAAATAAGTAAATGGCTATTGGAGGAAATTGATGACTATGTGGGGAACACTAAGAAGACAATGAGCGAATTTCCATCTAAGAGGAACTTTGTTGACCGAGCAGTTATTTCTCTTCTTGAGAAGAAGGGAGTTAAAATAAATAAATAAAATGGAGGCAAAAAATGAACAAAATTGAGAAAGCGAGAGAACTTTTTTTTGAGCTTGAGACTGGAAAAAGTAATCGTGGCGAGATTGCTTTGAGAAGTTTTGAGATTCAATCAAGACTTGTTAGTTGCAGAAATATTTAATATGGCAACAAATAATGAAAATCCTTATGTAAATAGATTTATGGCTGGATTTTGCTGTGCGGGGACACCCTTTTCTGCAAAAATTGTTCGTCGTGGGTATGCTATTACTAATCCTTTAAAAATTAAAGCAGATGAGTTATGGGGAAATGATGATATTAATTTTTGGGATGACGACCTAGGACAATCTTTTTGCTATTTGACTGGTGGGGTTTTGGGGCTTACTATGATTCCTATTGATGCTTTATTTACTGGTGTCTTGACTGTCAAAGAAGCGCTAAAATAGGTTACTGAAGAGTTGAATAAGAAAGGAAAAGTGTGGATTTTGTAAAAGAAGGTGTAAATTATAATCAATTAGATTTTTAAATTTCTTTTAACTCTATTTTTAATGGTTGATTTGTTTTGTGTGCCAAGAATTAATGCTTTAGGACTTAAGGGTCCTGAAAAATCTTGTGAAAATATTTTGAAGGGACAAGAATATACCCGAATGGAAACTTTAAATGAAGAGATTGATGTTGATGAAGACATTATTTATGAAATTTCGAGAGAAGCATTAAAGGAGAAATGCTTTTTTGTTGGCGGGGACCATTCTATAACTTTTCCTATTGGAAAAGCCTTTTTGAAGAACTTTGGCAGAAGTGATTCTTTTTTAATTGTTTTTGATGCTCATGCGGATTGCATGCCGTCAATGGCTGAGCCTACCCATGAAGAGATAATTTATGGACTTGTAGAAAAAGGATGGAATCCTAAGAATATTGCGATTGTTGGCGTTAGGAAAATTGAACCTGAAGAGTTAGGTTTTTTGAAGGAGAAAAAGATTTCATATTTTAACGCTAAAGAGATGAAAGATGATGTTTTTAATGCTGTAAGAAAAAAGGCTCTTGGGAGAAAAGTATATCTTTCTGTTGATATTGATGCTCTTGATCCTAAAATTGCGCCTGGTGTTAATTATCCAGAGAAGGGTGGATTGAGTGAAGATGATTTTTTTTATTTATTTGAGAAGATGTCTATTGAATTAGATGTTAGAGCATACGACTTGGTTGAAATTGTTAAAAAGAAAGACAAAGGCGGAAAGACGATGGAGTTAGGGAAGAAGATTTTGGATTTTGTGATTAATTTAAATTGATTGGAAAATTAATTCCATTAAAATAAATAATTTGTTATTGCTTCTTTTATTTCCTTTTTATTTGTACCTTTAATCCCCCTAATAATTAAATGGATTCTTTTTTCACTTATAACAACACCAAAATAAATCCCTTTTTCTTCGTAACCAAAATAATCTTCTTTTTCTGGAATTCCGCTTTGCCATCTATTTTCGAATATATATCCTTCTTCTCTGAATAATTTGCATGCTACATCATCTATTAAATCTAAACCTTTTTTGGATTTCTCAATTTGAAAGTATAATTCTTTTTCTTCGTCTTTAATTGCAAACATTTTCATGTAATAAAATTACTTCTTTAATTTATAGTTCTTTTGTTAAAAAGATATTAATCTTAATCAATTATTTTTGTTTCTAATTTGTTATATCCGAAGAAATCTGTTGTATAATTATATGCGCCGGCGTTTAGAAATGTTATTGTGTCTCCTACTCTTGGATTGTCTAATTTTACTTTGTACCTAAATATATCGTCTCGTGTTGGGGAATTGCCTTTGATTAGGTAGAAGTCGCTGTCTTGATTGTCTTCTTTAATTTCATTTTCTACTAACATTTTTGTTCCTGTTAGATTAGTGTCTAAGCAGCAATTGTAAATTGTTGTGTTAATTATTATGTTTTTGTCTTGAACTTGAATTATTTCTGCTTGTAGTTTTACTGCTGGTGCGGCAATAAATCTTCCTGGCTCTATTATTGTTTGAATATTGTATTGTTCTAGCCATTCTTTTGTTTTTGTTAGTTTGTCAAAGATATATGGCAATACTTCTGATGTATAACTCTTATATTTTGAGGGTAAGCCTCCTCCTACATTTAGAAAAGATATTGCTTCTAAGGTTTTTTTATTAATAGAATCTTTTAATTCTTCAGTTATTTCCCACTCTGAAGTATTTTGACTTTTTCTATGAATATGAATACCTATATCTTTGATGAATGAATTATCTTTTATTTCTGACACTATTTTGTTTATTTTGTTTGAAGACATTCCGTATACGAAATATTTTCCTGTCCCTATTCTGTGTTCGGAGAACTTCATCCTTAGTGAGATTGATGCTTTAAGGTTAGTTTTGTTTAGAGCTTCTAATAATCTTTCTAGGTCTATTTCGTTATCTATAACATATGACCTTATTCCTGACCATAACAATTCCATCAATTCTTCAACTGATTCTGCTTGAGTAAAAAAAGAAATCTTACTTTTGTCTTTTATCATTTTTATTTCTTCTCTTGTATGTATTGAAAAATTTATGCTTGGACAATCTTCCTGTAATATATCTCCGACTTCATGATTAGTTTTGTAAGAGTAAGATACTTTTAGGCCTAAATCTTCCAAAATTTTTGTTTGTTGTTTGGCTGTTTGTTTTGATAAAATGAATTTAGCTGTCATTCTAATAATCCCTCTTCTTTCATTTGATCCATTACTTTACACATTATTAGTGGAAAGGTTATTGAAACATCGCCATTTACTGTTGCGGCTTCTGCATCATCTTTTAACTTTCCCCATGACTTGGCTTCTTGTGTTGTTGCACCAGACATTGAACCTGATGAGGCATGAGAGGTTGTCAAGTATACTGCATAATCAAAGCCTCCTGAAAGAAGAGCTGAAAAGACTGCGTAGTGTTTTGAAATTGAGCCACCTAAAGAGATTAAACCTTTTTTCTCATCAAACGATAAGTCTGTTACAACTCTTTCCATATCTTTTACTGTGTCTACCATAAAGTCTGGATTTTTTTGTTGAAACATATATAACTGAAATCCAAATGAGGAATCTGCTACTCCAGGACAATAAATGGGAATATTCTTTTTTGCTGCTTGATAAAGTATTGAGTTCTCGTCGTTTAATTGTAAACCGATTTCGTAAAGTAATTCTGACACTGGGATTCTTACTATGTTTGGCATGTTGCCACTTTTTGAATCTTTATATTTCTTTTTTTCAAAGATTTTAGTTAGATACTCGGTCATCTTGTCTTCGAATTTCATATATGATTCACTTCTAATTACAATATTTCCTACCCTATTTTCTCCTCGCTCATGAAGTGCTGTGTCGTCGGCATAAAAGTTTGATATTTCAAACTCTTCGCCTAGTGACTTCATTAAATCTTCTTCTATTGCTCCTGATGTTGTTACTAATATATTTGGTATTTTCATTTTACATAATTGAGCGAAGAATCCTCTTAGTCCTGATGTTACCATGTTTGAAGTAAATGTTAAAAATATTTTTGCGCCATTTTTTTTCATTTTTAGAACAACTTTTGCAGCTTCATTAAGCTCAATTGCTTGGTATCCTAAGTTCCCAAACGAGTCTACCAACTCAGATATTGTCATTTTTTCATGCCAGTTGAAGTCTTTTATTTTTTTCATAGTTTTATTAATAGATTTAGATTAAAAAAAGAGAGTTGGAGCTATTGCTATACAATTACAAAATTGGTATTGCGTAGTTAATACTCATATATTTAAGAGATAATTTGGGTTTTTAAGAATTACTATTCCTCTTTTGGCTTATGGATGCAACGATCATTGTGCGCTATCTGCTCTTTTGGTGCGAGATCTCGACAAAAAGCTTGTTCTCCCGCTTTATACCACGCTAATCCTTGAGAGCGCTCTTCATTAATGTCAACGTCTTCCGCTGCACTTCTTTCAAGCAATTCGGTAAAAATCTTGTATACTCCTAAAAAATGGCCATAAGCATTTTTGCTGTTCTCAGGAGTAATTATAAGAAAAAGACTTTCAAGAAGTTCGAGGCAACCAGTTAATGTCGATGTTTGAGCATACTTGGCCCTTAATCTTTTTGCCGGTACAATATAAATTTTTTTCTTTTCAAGTTTTATAGCCAGAGCTCCTAAATCTCTTTTATCTTTTTGAGCGTCCGCTCTAATACGGTCGAGCATTTCTTCAAGAGGTCCTGTGAAAGAAGACGTCTCGTGACCTTTTTGTCTGCAATAACCTAGGAGCCTTCCATATCTTTCTTCTTGTATGTTAAAGCCAGGGTCAGTATAAAGGACCGACTTATCTTTTCCTGCTGCATCGTATTGATCCCTTAACTCATCGTAACCTTGAACTAAAGCTTTTTTGGGGTCTATTGTTCCGTCGTCAAGCCCCGTTATTACCTTTTTTCCAAAAGGTCTTGTTAATAGTCTTACATTGGATTTCTTCTTTCCCATATTTAGAATTATGGCATTAACTTTTTAAAAATAAGTGGGGTAGAATCATCATAATTCTTTAATTAATTTTTCGAAGGCTTTTAATTGCGTTGGGGGAATCATTGCACCTGTTGCTTCCTTATGTCCTCCGCCCGCTGAGCCCTCAATTGCGCTTAATATTTTTTCGGTTATAATTAAAGCATCTTTTCCTCTTATTGATATATTTATTTTCTCAGGTCTTTTAAATGAAACAACAATTTGCTTATCAGGGTTTTCAAAATAAAGTTGATTTGATAAAATTGCGCTCATGCTTGTTCCTCCCGCATAACTAAAATATATTATTTCTTTTTCATTCGGTGTTGATTTTTTTGCTTTTTTTATTAATTTTTCTAGTTCTGTATTCAATTCACTATACCTTTTATGAAATTCTTTTGTTTTTTGATTTTCTTCTAATAAATCGTAAGGCGCCTTTGTCTCTCTTAGAAACTTAATTAGTTTTACTACATTCGTTATTGTATTCATTAAGCCAAAGTTTAACATTTTTGAAAATCGGCCTATTTCTGTTGCATGAAGTGCTTCAAAAGCTGTTAATTGAGAGTTATATAATTCGGGGTATTGCTTTTCGAAAGTTGTTGCGAAGTCTGGCTTATATACATCGGAAATACATCCTATCATCGCAAGCCAAAGGTCTTCTTGTTTATTAAAGATTTTTTGTGCTATATAGGTTGTTGGTTCTGAAGAGGGATATGTATTGTAATAATTAGTTTTTTTTACTAATTCTTTTGAGGTATGGGTTTGGTGGTGATCTAGCCAGATAATTGGAATATTCTTTTCTTCAGCTCCTTCAATAAATTCTTTTGACACTTCTGCCTTGTCTAAAATCACTATTGTGTCAGGATTTAGTTCGTCAATTTTATGAAGATATTGGCTTGAAAGAGAAGGGTATGACTTTATTGGAATACCTTTGCCCCTCTCTAATCCCTTTTGCAATATGATAAAGGAACAGAGTCCATCGGCATCATTATCGAAAAAGAAAAGAGGGTTTTGAGATTGTTCAAGTAATTCTCTTATTTCTTGTATTTGTATTTGACTTAACATTATAAATTGTAATAGGGATGGTCTTTTATTAGTCTTATTGTTAAGCAACACCTTTTCCACTTAAAAGTTGTTCTCTTAAATTTTCTATTTCTTTGGCTATTGCTACATATTTTTCCTTAAATATGATTTCTAAGTCCTTTTCTTCAAGACTTAATATTTTGTTAAGTGATTTGTATTGCTTTACTATATCAGATATTTCTTTGTCCGTTAATTCTAACCGAGATAAAAATCTAAATCCTTTTGGTTCAATTGTTTCTTCCAAGCTTTTTTCTAAGATTAATTCTGATATTGCGTCTAAATTTAAAATGTCGTCAAATGAGAAATTCTGCAATAATGTTTTTGTCTTTTTTAGTGTATATTTTGAATAATCTCTTATTATCTCATTTTCTATTTTTTCAAAATTTCTTATTAGCTCTTTGAATCTCATATTAATTATTTTTCCTTCATTTCCTATTTCAATTATTTGCCTTTTCAGGTCATCACTGATTCTTAGCATTAGTTCTCCCTTTTGTATTATTCTACATACATCTATTGCGGAGACCATTTCTGATAGTTCAAGAATATCTAATTTTCCTAGTAATTCATTAAATGCATTCCTTTGGTCTTCTAACACTTGGATGTTTGCTGAGACATCTCTCATTAATTCATCAGATGTTCTCAAATAATAACGAGAATTATCTAGATACAATGTTATTTTTTTTCTCCTTTCTGAAACTGCAATTACAAATGTATCTGCTTGTTTTGCACATCTTTCTGCAGCTTTATGTCTTGTTCCCGTTTCTTGGGTCCTTATTGTGTTGTCGGGTGTTATTAAGACATTTGCGTATAAAATTCTTGTTAGATCATTAGAAACTATTATCGCGCCATCCATTTTACTTAATTCGAAAAGTTTTTGAGACGAGAATTTACAGTTAATTTTAAAACCACCTTCAAAGATTTTTTCTGAATATAATTCAGATGTTTCAAAAACTATCATTACACCAAGACCTGACCTGACAATGTCATCTACGACAGTCCTTATAGGATTACCTGGGGATATCTTTCTCAAATAATCAATCATTTTTTTTTCTGCTGCCATTTTAAATTAAATTGTGCATTATAGCACACTATTAACATCTCTTTATTTAATGCCTAGTTTGCTGTTAAAACTAAAGATAT
Source organism: Candidatus Woesearchaeota archaeon (assembly GCA_964639055.1). GTDB lineage: Archaea > Nanobdellota > Nanobdellia > Pacearchaeales > GW2011-AR1 > JAGVXH01. The sequence continues at coordinate 710 of CAZXBY010000007.1, read as the reverse complement.
TACTTTTAAGATTGTAATGTATTTATAATTTTCGGTTAAAATTGTAATAAATAATTTTTTAAACTTTATTTGTTATAGATATTTATGGCAATTATTATTGGAATTGAATCGACGGCACATACTTTTGGAGTTGCTGTCATTAAGAATGCTAAAGTTCTTTCTAATGTTAGAGATATTTTTACAACAGAGAAGGGTGGCTTAATTCCAATGGAGGTAAAAAAACATCATGAAGAAGTTGCTCCATCAATATATCAAAAAGCTTTGACTGAGGCCAAAATATTAGAAAAAGATGTTGATTGTATTGCTTTTTCAAATGCTCCTGGTCTTGCTCCTTGTCTTTTGGCAGGGATGGAATTTGTGAAAATGAAAGCTAAGGAATTAAGTATTCCTGTTGTTTGTGTTAATCATTGTATTGCGCATTTGGAGATTGGGGATATGTTTGGAGCTAAAGACCCTGTGATGCTTTATGCCTCTGGAGCAAATACACAGATTATTGCGTATGAGGCTGGGAAGTATAGGGTTTTTGGGGAGACGTTGGATTTGGGGGTTGGGAATTTTATTGATACGTTTGCTCGTTTTTTAGGGTTAGGATTTCCTGGTGGGCCTAAGATTCAAAAATTAGCTGAAGAATGCAAGAATAAAGATAAATTAATAGAATTGCCTTATTCTATTAAAGGAATGGATGTAAGTTTTAGTGGTATACAGACAAA
>CAZXBY010000006.1:0-15854 GCA_964639055.1 Candidatus Woesearchaeota archaeon | reverse complement strand
GCTATATCAACTGTTAAATCAGTATTTTTTGTCATATCGTAAAGACAAGATGCACATATCGATTCTTCATTTTTTTCTAAGTCATTTACAATAAAAGAAGCTATATTGAACATATCATATAAATCAGAATCAAGTTTATTACTTCCAGTACTTAAGTCTAATATTATATTCTTCTCATCTTGAATTACAGTTAAGTCGCAATCGACATCAAAAGATACACTTCCTTTGTCTATTTTAACATTAACATCAAGATTGTTATAATCAATGTTAAATCTTGGAAAATCTTCGTCTGCTAAATCAAATCCAGAAAAATTCATATTGAGCGTACTTGAACTTGCTTGAACTTCTGTGTAATAGTCTAGGCAATAGTAAGTTATTTGATCTTTTACAAGAGTTGCTAATTCATTTTCAACAAGATTTAAGTTAGGTGCCATTAACTCTCCAGATTTATAATAGTAAGGAATAATAGCAAATCCATTATAAGCTCCATCACTTACATTATAAAATCCACCCTGAAATCCAATTGTCATAAGTGAATTTGAATATACATTTTCAAAACAATCAAAAATTTCGGACTGCAAAATATTTGCTTTTGAATTAAATGTCTTTTGTTGTTCTGGTATAATTGATCCGTTAAATAAAAAATAAAGAACAATTCCTATAACAATTACTATTCCAACAATTACAAACAAAGTTAATTGTCCTCTTTTTTTAAACATGATATAATATATGTTTTTAATTATTTAAATGTAATGATTCTCGAAGGCATATTTATTGAATTTAATTATTTAGCGGCGTCTATAATTGTATCACCAATACTCTGATGTTTTATTAATAACTTTTTTTACTTCTTTTGTCTTTTTACTCTTCCACTAATACTGATAATTTTTGATTCATCTGCATTCTCAAGATTGCTAACAGGAGTCATATAGAGATTATCATCATCTCCTAAAAGAATTGCTTGATTTCCAGCTATTCTTATAACAGTTCGAGGATTTCGTTTTGATGTCCATCCCATAAGTGATTGTTTTGCTATTTGACAGCTCAAGCCTTTTTCCTCAGGATTTACTCCTATATAAGACACTCTTCCATCAGGCATCATACCAAAAAAAACTTCTTCAATATTATTATTTGTAACTTGAGTTACTCCTCCGTCTTCAGTCGCGATAAAAACTTCAGAATCTTCTCCTTCTTTTGCTTTCCCTGAAAAAATTACTCTATTAATTGATCCATTGTTGTTAATCCATCTAGGATTTGCGAATGCTACACCTTCATACATATTCATTTCTCCTAATCTTTTTGTTTGTCCTGACATTAGATTTAGTGTTTCTACATAAGCCCTTACATCTTTATCTTTCGTTTCAAATGTTATATAAACTAAACTTCTAAAATCAGGAGAAAAGTCTGCGGCCATCCCCCCAACACCCAAATTTCTTTCTTTTCCCGTTCTTCTTTCTCTCAAAATTAAAGGGATAGCATCACTCGCCTTTTCTGGATCTTTAAGATTAAGTATTCTTGTATAAGCAAGATATCTTCCATCAGATGAAAGTTCTGGATAGGCAGCTTTTTCTATTGTTGTTCTTTTTCCTTTAGAATAAACAATTACTGACGTTCCCTCTCTAATACTTGCCACTTCTCCTTCTGGTGCCGCCATATAAGCTACGGTATCACCTGTATTTGTTGGCCAAATTGGTGGTCCATTAATTTCAAAAGTATTAACAATTTTCCCTTCATTTGTATCATATAAAACCATTGTTGCTGTTTTGTAGCTTTCGGCTAAAGGTTGTAATTTTCCACTTTCGCTCGCACTATATGCAATATATCGTCCATCTTCAGAAACAGAAACAGGTTTTGGAAGATGATCACATCCAAGTAAACTCGCTGCAACAGCAGTTGCTCCGAGGTATTTTCCTAATTGAAGTCCTCCTCTAAAAAGTTTTTGCCCCAACCGACCTTCCAAAGATTGTCTTCCCATATTAAAAGCCATGAAAAAGTTATATATAAAGATTTATTTGGTGTGGTTTTGTTGTGAAATACTTTTTTTTCTTTTTAAATTTCAATACGTTTAAATTGATATTTCCCCCCTAATTAAGTAAGATGTATAATCTCCAAAACAGAAGAAGCTTGATTCAAAAAAAATTGAATTAGAAAAAATGAGAAATTAAAAAGAATAATTTTTAACTTTCTAAATTCTCAGGAAAGCCAATGCCTTTCAAGCTATATTTGTTTAAGAATTGAAGCTTGGAGGGATAAACATAAGGACTTTCAGTTTCTATTATAAAAAGATGAGTTGATATCTCTTCCTCTAGTCCTAATATTGTTGCATTTAGGTCTCTTTTTTCTACCTCTTCATATATTTCTGTTAAATCAATCCATTCTTCTGGGTCCGTATTGGCTTGATTTGCTATTACTTTTGCAACTTCATACATATCGTAAAGCTTTGAATCAACATAAACATCAAAATCTTTGAATTCTAAGATTACTGTTCTATTATCATATTTTACTATTAATTCCATGTTTGTTATAAAAAGGACTTCTTTTTCTTTTATTTCAGCAAATACCTCAAAGTCTTTGTAACTCAAATCATATGACGAGTCTGGATAATATGTAATACAAGTGTCAATTAAATTTTGACTTGCTTTTCCTATTTCTTTTTCCATTTTTTCTTTAGTTGGAAAAAGATCTTTACCTTCATAATAATAATATGGAATAAATATTGTTTGTGCTTCTAATATCTCACTATCTGGCTTTTCTATATATCCTCCTTGATATGCGCTTATTTCAAGAGCATCTTCGTAATTCCCCTTGAAGCAATCAAGTAAATTATCTTTTAATATACTTACTTTTGGATCATATTTTTTAGTTGTAAATGAATCTTGAAATATTAAATAGCCACCTATTAACAAAAGAATAACTACACTTGCTATAACAAATAATGTTAGTTGCCCTTTTTTTGTTAATTGTCTCATTCTTGTCCTATCCCCCATATCTCACTTAATCCTGTTTCTGGATCTTCAATATTTCCTTCATTATTGAATGGTTGAGGAGTAGAAGCCATTCCATGGGCTTTCTTGTATATATCATAAACCAAATAAACAGATCTTGCTGCATCTTCTGCCGCCTTTCCTCTATATACTTTTTCTTTCCAATTGTCAGATTTAATTTGTTTGGTTTCGATTATTTTTATTGGTGTTTGAGAGGTCGATTTTTTCCAGTTTCCTGAAAAGATATCAAAAAGAGCAGAAAAAGGATTAATATCGTCAACATTCTTCTTTTTTTCTTCTTTTTTAACTTTTTGAATTTTGTCTACTTCTTCTTCTCCTAAGAATTCTCTTAAATCTTGTTCTAATTCTTCAATAGCTTCAGTTGCATAATCTCCTTCTAGTGTTAAGCTATCTTTTAAGTCTGCTTCAGCTAATTTATCTTTAATAAGTTTTATTTCTTCATTGTTTAAGGAATAGGAGTCAAAGGTTACATCAACTCTTCCTCCAACCGCTGGAGCATAATCTCCTTTTTGATTAGCTCTTTGTAATAAGTGTCCTCTGTATTTGAAATCTACTAAAATAATTGAATGATATTTTCTATTTTTAGAAGAATAAGATTTCTTCCCTGTCACTAACAATGTCAATTGAAACATAGTAGTTGAAAAAGCATTGACAAGTGCAGCATCATTATCAAATCCTTTTTGTCGTAATTCTTCAGCCGCTTTTAAATACGGCTTAACCCATCCATTATATAGTTTAATTGTTCCAACTTGACTTTTAAGATAACTCTTTTCAATACTATATCTCTTTCTAAGTTCTCTTTCTGAATATTCTGTCCAATCTAAAAATTCTTTAAGTCTTGCCTTTACTATTCTCATAACTTGTTCGTTAATTGCTGCATCTTCATCTTTTGCCATTTTATCAACTTGTTCTAAAGTATCTGCTATCATAAATGCTTCACGCAAAGTTGTATACCCCAATTGTGCCGCCATTTGATGAATAGAACCGGTTTGTCTTTTTGGCAAATCAACACTATCTAACCAAACCTGCTTTAATGCCAGAGTTGCAGCCTCTTTAATTCTTTTATCAGTTGAATGATAATCATCATAGTGTCTTAGTCTCATTCTAAATTCTTTTAAATCGTAAACTAAATTTAATGCGGATTTGATTACTTGATTTAACCCACCCAGTATCTTCATTCCCTCTTCCTGCATTCTTGTCGCTCTTTGCCCCATCTCCGCAAAATGACCTGAGCCAGGAGAAGAAGTGAAATTATCTACTATTTTTTCTGCTGTGCAGTTAATGTTATTTGTTATAAAATCCAAAAACCAATAATATATCGTTTCAAGTTGATTTTGTGGTGCATCATAAACCATCTTATAAGAAGAAACAGGTTTAAATTTTCCATTTTCATACATACTCGCAAATCTCAATTTTTTAGCACGCAAAGACATAACCTCCTCAATCACCTTTTTTATATCAGCCATCTTTAGAATAGAAAGAATAAATGATATTTAAAGTTTCTTAAAAAGAAATCTTAAACTTTATAAACCGAAAAAGCCCCGTAATTATACCGAGCCCGTAGCGCAGCCAGGTAGCGCATCGCTCTGATAAGGCGGGGGTCCTGGGTTCAAATCCCAGCGGGCTCATTTAATAACATACCCGAAAGTCCAACTCAAACTTTACTCTAAAATTTTGTAGTTAACAAAAATTTATAAACTATTAGTTCAACGTAAATATATGAAAGCGACTTTGGGAAGTTTTGGAGAAGAGAAAGTGTTTTGTATAATCTTAGATATGCAAAATTTCCAGGAATCTCCCTGGTATAGAAATTATTAATTCTAAAAAAAAGTTCTTAATTAGAAATAAACTTCACGAGATATCAATTTTTTATATACTTCTTGGTCCATTTAGCCATTTGGACGTGGCTAATGAATGGATGCAGGAATTGAAAGGAGGTGAAAATAGGATGGTAAAAGAAATTATGGAAATAAGTTCTCCTAAAATATATCTTGATTCAAATCCTGAAGTAATGCGACAGGTTGTTTCTGTTGTAAAAGACAGCTTTCAAAGAGAGTTAAATTATGACGACATCTATTTGCACGCGACTTCGCCTGATACGCTTTATTTGTTGATGGAAGAAGGAAATGTTATCGGGATGGCAAGTTATAATAGAACTAGGCTCTCAACATCACCTGCTTTAATTGTTGAAGGAATTTCTCTTGCGCAAGAGGTGCAAGGATATGGGATGTTCTCTGAAATAACTGATCGTGCAATTAATGGCGAATCGATTATTTGTTTGAGAACGCAGAGTCCAAGAATGTACAGGGCTCTAGAAAAATATTGTAGCGATATCTTTCCTGGAGCTAAACAAATGTCAGAGACAATAAGAGATATAAGAGACGATTTGGCAACACATTTGGAATGCCAATGTGACAAGGATGGAATAGTTAACGGTTTTTATGGAGGATTGTTTTATGGGGAAGAACCTAAGCACAAAGAAGCCTCAGAATTTTTTTCTAGGCTTGGAATTGATTTGACAAAGGGGGATGCTCTTTTATGCGTTGGAGTGAGATAAAATGAAAAAATAATCGCGATTGTAGTATGCATACATAAAAATGATAAAGTCGATATTTCTATAAAAACTGGGACGTATTAGCGTCCCAGTCTTTATAGGAAAATCAAAGGCTTTAAAGAAAAATATTAGATCTGTTAATAAGGATTTAGACAGAGTGTTTCCTGGAGATATTAATGGATGTTATTAAAAAAAAAGGAATTATTTGCCAGAAAAGATTTTGTTCTAATACTTGTTGAAGAAGACGCTTACAAAAACGTTTTGTGTTTAGCTGGTAGAGAAGTTAAGGTGGAATAAGAATAGCCAACCCCAAGCTTTTTAAATAAACTTTTATGAATATATATAATGGGAATTGCAAAATATTTAAGACAACTTTGGAAGAAGCCTGATAAGAAAATTCTAAGAGACAGAATGATCGAATGGAGAAAAGGCGAATCTATTCAAGACATTGATAAACCACTTAGGTTAGATAGAGCCCGTGCTTTAGGATATAAAGCAAAAAAGGGGATTACCATGGTTAGAATAAGAATTAAGCGTGGCGGACATAAAAGATCAAGACCTAACAAAGCCCGAAGAACAAAAAGACTTCATATTAGAAAAAATTTAAGAATGAATTATCAAGAAATTTCTGAACAAAGAGTTGCTAGAAAATATAAGAATATGGAAGTTTTAAATTCTTATAAAATAGGAAAAGATGGTATGCATTACTTTTATGAAGTTATTTTAGTTGACAGAGCAGCTCCAGAGATTAAAAATGATAAAAACTTAAGTTTTATTGCTAAATCTACAAATAAAGGCAGAGCTTTTAGAGCTTTAACTTCAGCTGGTAAAAAAGCTAGAGGACAACAAAGAAATTCTAGAGAAAAAGTACCAAAAGCATTCCCAAGTTTGAGAGCAAACAAAAGAAGAGGAAATTAAATAGCTCTAAATATATTTTAAAATGAAAGTTGACAAACTTAGTATTCTATTAGCATTTGGATTAATTATTGGTTGGATATGTTTAAATAAGAAATTTATAATTTAGAATCCAACCACTCACGAATTTTCGCTTCAGGTTGAGCCCCAACAAATTCATCAATTACTTTTCCGTCTTTAAATAATTTCACTGCTGGAATACTCATTACACCATATTTTCCTGCATTTTCTTGATTAGCCTCTACATTAACTTTTGCTAGTGTCATTTTTTCTTTATAATCTTCTGAGACTTTTTCTAATATTGGCTTTAATGTTACACAGGGGGAACACCATGGTGCCCAAAAATCAACTAAAATTGCTTTTATTTTTGAAGCCTCAATTATTTCTTTTTCAAATTCTGAGTCATTAACATCAATTGCCATAAACTAAATAGATACGATGAGTTTATAAGATTTTCTTTACATTTTAAAATGAATATCAATATATTATAACAAAACATAAAAAGAGCGTTTAACACACTAAATAATGAATAAATTTATCGAAATATTAGTTGGGTTAGTTTTACTAATTCTACCTATATATGCATGGGCTAACGGTCTTCCCGTAGGATGGGAACTAGGTAACGCTGCGCTTGTTGTATTAAAGGGTGGAATAATGTGGGGATTAATTCTTATAGGTATCCTTTTTCTTATTCTTGGAATAAGCGACCTTAAAGATTAATTCTTTTTTAATTTAGTAAAAGTAGATTTTATTAGTTTTTACTTTATTGTTATTTTTTTGTTTGATTTGTTTACATTACGATAATTCCTATAAACTTTATTTTCTTTTTTTCTTTCATGCATCAATCATGTCCCAATTGCAAACCCGGGAAATTATGTCCTAAACATAAAATATTAAATCAATTTTATAAGGTTGCACCTAAAGTTAAATTACATTTTTCTGGTCCGTCACCTCCTGAAATATTTGTAGGCAGAATTGGATACCCCAATATTAATATTGGAATATTAGCACCAACCGATTATAACACAAAACATGATAAGTTAAGTTCAGCTGAAGATTGGTCCAAAAACAATCTAGGAATAGCTAATGTATTAAGGCTTAGGGGACAATTGATTTATGGAAAGACTTTAAGTAATATCAAAGGAGAAAATAAAATTAAGTCGGTTGTTAAGGAGCTGGCGTTAACTTCTAAGAAGGTTTCTACTGAATTTTTTTTAAAAAAACAGCCAATCTTGGGTGATATTTCTTCTTCGAGTATTTTTAGGCCAATGACAAATCCTGCGCCTATTGAAAAAGTGCAATTAGAGGAGAACACGAAAGTTTTGAAAAAGGTAGATTATCTGGTGAATGATACGGATTGTCTTGCAACTATAGCATTAAGAGAGCTGTCAAAAGAAATTAGGGTTGATCATATGCAGAAGTTGTTATCAGCTGGAATGTTGGGTCGGGGTAAGGCTAGAAAAATGGTTCCAACGAGATGGTCCATTACTGCTGTTGATGACACTCTATCAAAACAAATGTTAGAAAAAATTAGGTATTACCAAGAGTTTGACTCGGTTCAACTTCTAGAAGGCAATTATCTTGGAAATTATATCAGAATTTTAATTTTACCTGGACAGTTCTCATTTGAAGGGATCGAAGTTTGGGAAGATGTGGAAGAAGAAGGACCAGGAGAACATTTCACAACGTTCGCGCAAGATTATGAAGGGTTCAACGGAAGAAAAAAGTATGCCAGCAATATTACCGGAGGATATTATGCGATGAGGTTACCAGTTTGCGAACATTTGGAAGAAAAAAAGAAACAAGGAACAGTTTTAGTCTTTAGGGAAATAACGAAAGAGTATTATGCGCCATTAGGAGTAGGAGTTGTCAGGGAAGCAACAAGACGTGCTATAAAAAGTGAAGCTAAGACTTTCGAGAACATTAATTCTGCTATTAGTTATATGAAAAAAAATATGAAGTTAAGTCACGATTATTTGGACAAAAGCTGGGTATTAGAAAATTATGGGAAACAAAAGCGTTTATTAGATTTTTTTTAAAAAAATTCTTCTTCTTCTAATGTTGCTTCTTGGAATCTTACTTCGTTTGGATCTGTTGGCTCAATATCTCCTTCAGTTACCCAATAATTTTCGCCGTTATTTTCATTATCTTCATCTTTTTGCAGAGTTGCCCAGTCTTCTTCTTCAGAGTCTTCAATATTAGTTTCTTGATATTTTTTAAGAGATTTTGTTTTGGATTTATCTACTATACCTAGTTCCCGCTCGATGTCTCTCCACCCTATATCTGTTCTATATTCAAGATTGTTCCCCTCTATTGTTATTTTTGCGATTACACCGTATGCTTTTTCTTTTGCTTCCAAAAGGGTATCACCTTCTGCTACTATACTAAAAAGTCTTCCACCATTGGTATAGAATTTTTCGTTCTCCATCTTAACTCCTGCACCAAAAACTTGTATACCATTTTCTTCCATTGCTTCTTCTAATCCATATATTCTTTTTCCTTTACTTTTCGAATAATCAACAGGATAACCTTTTGATACTCCAATTACGCACATTCTTATCTTGTTGTCTTGCCTAATTAGAACCGAATTAACGTTACCATTAATTGTTGCCAAAACAATGTCTACGTAGTCTGTTTCAAGGGAAGGCAATATTGCTTGACATTCAGGATCGCCCCATCTTGCATTGTATTCAATGTTCATTATTTTGTTTTCGTTAACAATGCCACCTAGGTATAAAATTCCCTTATATGGTATACCCTCTTGATTCATACCATCTATTGCTTTTTTAATTTGTTCTTCTTCAATTTTGTTTGTTATCGGTTCCGTTATTTTTGCAGGAGAAATTGCGCCCATACCACCTGTTTGTGGACCAAGGTCAAAGTTAAAGACTGTTTTATTGTCTTGAGCGGACTTAAAAACTTGGTAATTTTTGCCATCGCTTATTATGTAGTAAGAAAATTCTTCGCCTTTAAGTGCTTCTTCTATTAAAAAAACATTTCCTGCTGGTCCAAAATTTTTCATTTGTTTAACGGCTTTTAACGCATCGTTTAAGTTTGTTGCTTTAAGTGCACCTTTTCCTTCGCATAGTCCAGCAGCTTTCACGTACACTATTTTGTTTTTGTCTTGATACAAACCTTCAACGTAACCCAAGGCTCTTTCTTCTGACTTGAAATATTTAAATTTTGGGGACGGAATATCATGTCTTTGCATGAATTCCCTTGACCATTTCTTATCCCATTCTATTCGTGAAGATTCTTGTGTTGGACCAAAAACCTGAAACCCTTCTTTCTGTAAAAGATTCACAGTTCCAGCGGCTAATGCATCGTCTTGTGCAACTTCAATTAAATCAGGAGCATACTTTTTTGCAATTTTCAAAATTGATTCTGGATCTTTTTGAGAACAATTGTTATCACAGGTTACATCTTTTCGTCTTTTAAAAGAGATAAAATCATTACCGGGAGCTACTATAATTTTTTTGACTTTTTGACTTTTTTCATAAGCGCATGATATAGCGTGTTCTCGTCCACCTGAGCCAATAATGAGTATAGTCATATCTTTTTCTTTCATAATTTATAAAGATTTGTAAGAATTTATAAGAATTGTCGTGATGAAAATTTATCCCATTATTCCGATTAAAGTGCCTTCAATAATTGCTGCAATTAAAAGAAGAGGCAAAATGATAAGTGCGAAAAATATTATAGAACTTATCAAATCTTTTCTTAATATTTTATCTTTAATAAATGTGAAAAGAATAAATATAAAACCACTTATTATTGTCAGATTAATTATTGCTATTGCTATTGCAAGTGGAAGTTGTGCGCTTGAAAGAGAAGAAAACCCAATTTTTTGAATATTAATAAGTTGAAGATTCCATGTATAATAAAATCCTGCAAGTGGAATAATTACGAGAGTTGAAAAGCATATTACTGCGATTCTGTGAATTTCTGATTTGATTTTAAAGTATCGTTCTAAGAATCTATTCCCAAGATAAAGCCCAATTCCCAAAGAAATGATAATAGCTGGAAACTCAAAGAGCCCATGAGGAAGAAGTTTCCATAATACAAAAATTCCTTCAGAATGAATAGCAGTATTTGTAACATATCCTATAAGGTATCCATTTATTAATCCTGCTATGAGCGGAAAAATTCCTAAGAAAATCCCTAGTAACATTCCCATGAAACTAGCTTTTAGATTGTTTTGAAAAATATAAATAATTAATTCTATTGGACCTTTTCCTTCAAGTTCTTGAAGCATCTTTTGAATTATTTGTAGAACTTGATTCTCAAAAAGTTGTGGAAAGACAAGGCCTATAATTATCGTAAAAATAAATACAAATATTGTAATTAGAAGAAATGGTTTAATTTTTTTAAAAAGGCCATATGCATTAATATATTCTTGAATTATAAAATTTCTCTTTTTCATCTAAACATTCTCGATAACATTTTTGTTCTTTTTGGATATTTTTTCCTAAGGTAATATGCATAAGTTAGACCAACTATTAGACCACCTAGATGTGCCATATTTCCGATAGGCAGATCAATAAAAATACTAACTATTATTAATGGGATGATTGCAATGATTGGCAATACCCACATTGAGAGTTCTATTGGTAAAGCAATCTTTCTGAATTTTGGATCAAATGAAAACATTGAAAAAATCGCTATCATAAAGTAGATTGTTAGTACAATAGATAACAAGCTCATTATTGATGAATATGGAGCTATATCTGATAATCCATTTTGATTGAAAATTGCGGCAATTATGGATTCTAAAATAATAGCAATTAATGGACCTGCTATTAAGTATACTTTTGATTTTGGCGTTAGAACTGCAAGAATTCCGACTAACCCGAAAAGTGCTCCTGATGCACCAACACCTGGGATATATGGGCTCCCTAATATGTTTGATAAGATTGGATGAAATTCAGCAAAGTATCCTGAAAGAATTGCCCAAAATATTCCTGCAAATATTCCCGATAAAATATAAAAGATTATAAATCTTTTTTTACCAATTATTTTTTCTACAAAATTTCCAATAAAATAAAGACTAAACATATTTACGAATAAATGGAAAAAGGATGCGTGTATAAACATGCTAGTTAATATAGTCCATAATTTTTGACCATTGATTATTGAAATAGGTTGTAATGCAAGAAAATTAATTAGTTTTTCTGGACTAATAAAAAGTGATATAATTGTAAATAAAATAAAAATTGCTACATTAATTGCGATAATTTTTGCTGTTGCACTTCTAAATAAAAAATTGAGTTTCATGATATTTATCGAGTTTTTTTATTAAGTCTTTTTTTAATAATTTTGACAACCTTCTTTTTGATTGTTTTTTTAATAATTTTCTTTTTGATTGTTTTTTTTGTTGCAACTTTTTTAACAACCTTCTTTTTGATTGTTTTTTTAACAGGAGCTTTTGCTTTTTTTTCTGCTGCTACTTTTTTCCTTGCTGCAGCTCTCGCTATTTTTAATAGTTCTTTTCTACTCGCTTCTTCCTTCGCTATTTTCTTATCAATTCTTGCTCTCTTCTTTCTTTCATTTTCTCTCGTTTCTTCAAGTTCACTTTTTATTGTTTCAAGTTCTTTTTTTGTTCTTGTTGTTTTTGATTTTATATCTCTCAAATGACCTGCATTCTCTGCCAATTCATAAGGCTCAGCACATTCCTCACAAGAAAATCCATGTTCTAAAGCTCGTTCTTCTCCAACCTCAATACCACATGGTTTACAAATATAATATCTGTCATTTTCTCTGCTCTTTAATTGCTGTGAAAGATATTCAATTTTTTTCTCTAAAGATTCTTCTATTAAAATTAAACATTTCTCTGTATTAAGTGTCCAAAAATAAATATACCATCCTTTTTTATTATCCTTCTTCCTGATAAACGAAACAAGTCCATAATTAGAAAGTTTATACAAAATATTTCTAACTTGGTTAATCGTGAATTCCATTTTTTTTGCTATTAAAAATTCATTGACATCTTTTTTATTAAATAAAATTTCTGCAATTATTCCAGTGCCTTCTCCAGCGAGTTGTTCAACGAGATTATATAGAAGTTTAACTTGCATTTCAAAATAAACGATGGTGGCTTTAAATAACTTTCTTTTTAGTCCTGTTGTCTTTTTGTAATGAATATAAACCTATAAAAATAAAGTTGAATATTCTTTAATTAATGGGATTATTTAGCAAAAAAAATGACATACCAAAAATTTCTCCCGCTCCGGTTTTGCCTGAGCTTCCAAAAAGAGAACATGTAAGTTCTGAATTACCTTCTCTACCTGGTATTGCTTATAATGATAATTTAAATCAGGAAATGATAAAGTCTGCTGTTAATAATTATTCTTCTGAGGAAGAAGAGGTGAAAGAAAAAGAGGGAGAGGATAATTTTGATAACAAAAGACTTCCGCTTCCTCCTTCTTATTCTGGAAAAATAAGGGACATTGAAAATACTGGAGCTAGGCCTTCAATGGGCGGAACCATTTTTGTTAAGATAGACAAATTTAATAGAGCTCAAAACACACTTCGAGATGTTGAAGATAAAGTGAAAGAAATTTCAATAGCGGTTAATACATTAAGAGAAATTAAGATTAAAGAAATTAAAGAATTAGATCTTTGGGACGAAGAATTAAAGAAAGTTAATAGTAGACTTTCAAATATTGATTCAAATATTTTTGGAGAGGTTTAGACATTGGCTGAAAATCCATTATACCTTTTAGCTGATTCAGAAAAATATCGTAATGCTAAAATTGATTTATTATCAGCCCAATCAAGTATTCTTTTAAGTAGAGAAAGAATTAAAAAAATTATTGAATTAAGACATTCTGAAAAAATTTACAAAACAAAAATTGTAAATGCCACAATTCAATTAAAATTAGTCTTAAAAAAATTAGAAGAAAAACTCCCAAAGACAAAAGGGAGAAATAACAAACCTGTAGCACATCATAAATCTTCGGGAAAAAGAAAAATTGTTCGACATGAAACAACTGCTAATCCAATTAAAGACGAACTCGACATTATTAATGAAAAGTTGAGAGAACTCGGAGCATAAGTTTTTTAGAAAAGAAAAATATTTTTAAGAAAGATTAATTTTTAAACCAATTAATTTTTTCTTTTCTTGGTCGTTGTTTTACTTCATATTCTGCTTTAGAAGCATCTGAACGCCCCTTACAACCTTTTGTTGCAATTAAGTGGCTAAATCCCTTTCTTCGAACATATTTGCTCCCTGTACCCAGCATATGCGCTTTCATCCGTTTTTCAATATCATTAGTAATTCCTGTATAATATGAACCGTCCCTACATTCAAGAATATAAACCACCCATTGTTTTTCCATTATTAGAACAAAGTAGAATAGACTATAAAAATATTTATAAAACATTGGTTGTATATCTATCGATGATAGAAGATATCAATATAAATATAAAATTGGAATGGTCAAAGTGGCATGATTTTGATTCGTTGAAAAATGGTGAAGTTAAAGTTCCTAACGTTCCAGGAGTTTATGAAGTTCGGTCCAAGGACTGTAAGGAATGTCTAGATATAGGAAAGGCGAAATTTTTGAAGAGACGATTCCTTAATCAATTTATTTTGAATAAAGGAAACCATTCTACGAGAGATCGGATGAAAAGGAGAGGGGTTGTTTTTAATGAATTAAAACTTAGATTCGCTGAGACAGAAAATCCATCAGCGGTTGAAGAATACTTGCACAAAGAGCATCGTAAAGAATTTGGTGATTTACCCACGCATGTGAAACAAACTTAATATAGGAAACTGAAATTTCTCTCAGGGCATTACAAAGTCAACAAAACTATCCTTTTTAGGATAATAAAACTACAGCTCTAATGAAAAAGTTTTTTATGTTGAAAAAGTTTTAGAGTTCGAATTCATCAATGAAATTTATTATTGTTTTATATTTTTCTAAAAATTTATTACCTTTTTCTGTTAGTGAGATGAATAACCCTTCTTTTTTATTGATTTTTTTTATAAAATTTTTATATAAGAGGTCGTTGAAATATTCTTTAAATCTTGAGGAGGACATATTTGATTGTCGAAGTAATGGAGTTGTTTTTATTGAATTATGATTTTCTTGAATAATTTTTAGTATGTCTTTTATTATTTCTAATTTTCCTCTTTTTGCCATTTTAAATAGAACCTGCTTTTTTGAGAACTTTATATAAAATTGTTAAAAATATACCAACAGATGATAAATAAATTAATAGTTGAAATGTATGGAAAAAATTTGGAACTAGAATATCTATTATATTGATTATCCAAAAAAAGAAGAGTAATGCATAAATTATATGTAAATTGTATTTTGTTTTTTTAGATTTTGTTTTTTTACAAGAGACTAAGAAAGTGAAGAGTACAAAGCATAATAAAAAGATATTTATTCCAAAATGAATTAAAGGATTTCTAAATAGAAGAGTTAAAATTGCGATTAAAAAAGCTAGTAGATGAAATAAATATATTCTGTTTGATTTGTTTTTCCATTTTTTCCACATAACACTATAGAGGAGATAAAAAATCGCCATAGAACTAAAATACATAAAAACGAAAAGAGTTATTGGTCCTATGCTACAATGAAAAAATTTATGAGGAATGTCGAAAACGGCTATAACATTAAAATATTTTAAAAGAAATTTAATAAAGATTCTGAAAAAATATGCTAGTGCGAAAAATAAAAAAGTTTGTCTGAAATATTTTATTCCTTTGTATGAACTTAATTCATATAACTCTTTTGTTCCAAAATAAATCATTAGGCTACATACAATGATGACAAAAGAATAAAAAATTTCTGTTTCGAATCCAACGTCTATTAAAGGCATAAATCTTTGTGGCATTACTTCTGTTATTGCTCTTCCGGCTAGGTGTTTTATTGGCATATTAATATTAATTGTTTGATATATTTAAAGATTTATAAGTGGAGTGGATTTTGAGTCCATCTTATTTATTAAGTGTTTTTTTGTATTTTTCTTATGAAAAAGTTGAAAGGGGGTATTAACTATATGGAAAGAAAATATACTATTGGTGTTATGGCTTTGGCTATGCTTGTTATTCTTGGTGTTGGATTAGTTTCTGCTAACGGCCTTGGAATGTGGAATTCTAAATTAAGTGATGAGGAACGAGCTCTTATGCAAGAACATAGGGATGCTATGCAAGAAGCTGTTGAATCTGGAGATTATGATGCATGGAAAACTTTAATGAATGAAAAGACTCTTCAAATGCAAGAAAAGATTAATGAAGATACCTTTAATGAGATAAAGGAAAGGCATAATGATATGACTTTAGTTAGGGAAGCCGTTGAAGACGCAAAGGAAAGTGGCGACTGGTCAGAAGTTGAAGCTCTTAAACTTAAACTTGGAATTGAAGGAAAAGG
>CAZXBY010000005.1:0-16345 GCA_964639055.1 Candidatus Woesearchaeota archaeon | reverse complement strand
GCATTTCATCGTTTACATTGCCATAAACTCGTGCGGGGCCCATACATCTTTGAGAGGAACCAAAACCAACATCCCCATTGTAAGCAACTGTTGCTTGTGGACTAAGCCTAACACTTATTGGCATGTCTTCAAACTTTATCTCTTTTTCTGGATAATCAAAGTAACGTATTTTTCTTGCCCTCCCTTCAGGAGCACAAAAATCATTATTTATAGGGATTGTTAACGCCTCATCTATCTTCAAATTTATTTTTCTTAAAATTGTTTGATCTTCGTCAAAATATAATGACTCTATTTCTCCTCCATCACTAAACCCTGTTCCAACTGCTTCACATATTTCTTCCAACAAACCCATTTCTTCAGGTTCATAATATGCTAAAAAACTGAAGCTTAATCGATCTCCTAAATTTTTTCCAAATGTTTTGTTCATTGCGACAGCAATATTATGATAATTGCTAACTGGAACATCATATGTTATCCCACAGCTGACTTGTAGTGAATGTCTTTTAGAGCTAAAATCCCATCCATTTTTTTTCATAAATTTTAGCCATTTTAGTGCACTCTTTTCGGTTTTTCCCCAAACACCATTTGTAATAGCATGGAGATTTCTCCCTTTTTTTGAATCTTTTGCAAGATATTTTAAAACTGGCTTATTTTCATACATGAAAGGTTCGCCATCTGTTAGGCAAACGTCTTCTGTATAATTATTTCTTTGAAGTAAGTTTTTTACCATTTTAACGCTTGGTCTTTCAGTTCTATGTTGTCCAAAGTCGCCATAACAATGGGGGCATGTCAAGTTACATGCAGGACCTATTTGCAAGACAACCGATGATATCTCTGGAGCAACTTTCATTTGTGCCTCTATATACGCATCAGTTCCTGTAACAGAAGGATCACCAATTGCACTTTCAATTATCTCAAATGTTGTACTTGATCCCATTAAAAAATCCAAAGTTTGCCTCTTTATAAGAATTTATATTATAGAAACCCGAAGTAATAAGTTTTTTAAATTGAAGTTGGCTGGGTTCTTCATGGTTGACTTGAAGGAAATTAAGAATTGGAACGTAGAATTAGAGACAAAAATTACATCTAATTGGAAAGATGCTGAGAAATTTAATTTTGACCCAAAAACTAAAAAACCGATTTATTCTATTGATACTCCACCACCTTACATTAATGCACCGATTCATATGGGGCATGCTATTACTTATTGTTTTATGGATATGTTTGCTCGTTATAAACGAATGAAAGGATTTGAAGTATTGTTTCCATTAGGTCTTGATAATAATGGGCTTCCTATTGAAATGGGTGCCGAGAAAAAGTATAAAATTTCCGCGTTCAAAATGGGGAGGGACGAGTTTTTAGGATATTGTAAAAAGTTGTTAGGAGAATGCGGTGTTGAATCAGTTGATTCTTTCGCAAGACTTGGGATATCTTTTACTTCCTATAAAGAAGGTACAGACATTGGGTCTGTTTACAAAACGGACGCGCCAGAGTATAGAGCCTTAACTCAAAAAACATTTGTCGATTTATTCAAGAGAGGAGTTGTTTACGAAGATGCGCGGATTAATAATTGGGATCCTAAGCTTCGAACGACTATTGCTGCTTCAGAAATAGAATACAAAGACGTTTCTTCAACCTTTAATGACATAAAATGGACAATTAAGGAAACTGGTGAAGAAATTGTCATTGGAACAACAAGGCCTGAGTTAATTTGTAGCTGCGGGATGGTCATTTACAATCCAGAGGATGAAAGGTACAAACATTTGGAAGGAAAAACTGCTGTTGCTCCGTTGTTTAACATTGAAGCTCCAATCAAAGCTCACCCAATGGCTGACATTGAAAAAGGAACAGGGATTGTTATGATGTGTAGTGCGGGTGATTTGACTGATATTCAATTTTTTAGAGAACAAAAAATTAAGCCTATCATTTCTATTAATATGGACGGAACTATGAATTCTAACGCCGGTTCTTATGAAGGGCTTAAAGTTCGTGAAGCAAGAAAGAAAATCATTGAAGATTTGAAAGAAAAGAGTCTTTTGGTTAAACAGGAAAATATTGTCCACCAGACTCCTGTTAGTGAGAGAAGTGGGGCCGAGATTGAGTTTATTGAGATGCCCGAGTTTTATTTGAAACAAATGGATGTTAAAGAAAAAATTAGAAAGTTGGCTAAGAAGGATATAAATTTTTATCCTGAATGGAGTCGGAAAATATTGAATGATTGGATTGATTCGATTTCGATTGATTGGCCAATCTCTCGAAGAAGGTTTTACGCTACTGAGATTCCTTTATGGTATGCTGAAGACAATGGGAAAGATTTGGTTGCTCTGCCTAGCGAAATGAAATATTATCAGCCATGGAAAGAGAATGTGCCTAGCGATGCGGAAGTTTGGTTTGAAGGAAAGAAACAAGGAACCGTGAAAGATAAAGATTTTAAGGGTTTAAAGTGGAAAGGTGAGACTAGAGTATTTGACACATGGATGGATTCTTCTATTTCCGAACTATTCATTCTTAGATATAAAACTGACGATAAATTTTTCAAAAAAGCATACCCTGCTACACTGAGGCCACAGGGAAAGGAAATTGTTCGAACTTGGTTGTATTATACTTTATTGCGAGGTTTTTTTGAGACAGGCGAAGCTTGTTTTAATGATGTTTGGATTCATCAACATATCTTGGACGAAAAAGGGAGAAAAATGAGCAAATCTGTTGGAAACATTGTCGATCCTCAAGAATTGTTACGAGATTATGGTGCTGAAGCAATTAGAATGTGGGCGGCGACAGAAGGAGACCTTTCCAAGGGAGATTTTAAAAGTTCGAAGGAAAGAATTTCTGCTGAGAAAAAAAGTTTGAACAAATTATTGAATGTTAGCAAATTTGTTATGATGTTTGATAAACCTGATAAAAAACCGAAATTAACAGCTCTTGACAATTTGTTTGTTAATTATATAGATGGGGTCACAATTAGTTGTGATGAGAGTTATGGAAAGTATGACTTTAATCGTCCAGCGCAACAGTTGAGATCCTTTTTGTGGGATACGTTCGCTTCAAATTATGTTGAGCTTATTAAAAATAGAGCTTATAATGAAGATGGCAAATTCAGTGGAGAAGAAAGTGATTCAGCGAAATGGACATTACATTATTTATTGGAAAGATTGTTAACATTATTTTATCCGATTATTCCACAGGCGACAAGTTTGATAGCTGAATCCAAAGATATTGATTTGTTAAGATCTCAATGGCCGAAAGTTAAGAAAACAGAGTTTGAATCTGACTCAAAAATGGTTGAAACAATAATGGCCTTTAATAGTCTCGTTTGGAAAAAGAAGAAAGAAGAAGGGGTCAGTTTAAAAGATAAAATTGAAGGTATTAAGATTCCTAAGAATTTGAGTGCTTTTGAAAAAGATCTTAAAGCTTGTCATAAGATTTGATTGTTTCTCCACCCCTAATCTTAAAAACTTGAATAATTACTATGTTTTATGGCAATCAGCGAAACTGATAAATTTGAATTAGAGACTTTGATTGAAGATCTTGAAGGTATTCGAGGTCGGCATACAGAGCTTATTACGGTTTATGTACCGGCAGGTTTCACCCTGACTCAAGTTACCAAACAGCTAGAAGATGAAAAGGGGACTGCTACTAATATTAAGTCTAATTCTACTAAGAAAAATGTTATTAATGCTCTAGAAAGGGCTATTCGGAAACTGAAAGAGATTGGGAGAACGCCGCCAAACGGTCTTGCTGTTTTTAGTGGGAATGTTAGCGCAAGCGAAGGGAAAGAGGATCTACAAGTTTGGGCGATTGAGCCACCTAAGAGTTTGAAAGTCAGGATTTATAGGTGTGATCAGACGTTCGTTCTGGAACCATTACAGGAGATGCTTTTGACTGACGAGATTTATGCTCTTTTGATTATTGAGAGAAATGAGGCAACTATCGGTGTCTTGGATGGGAAGCATATCAAATCTTTACAGCACATGACTAGCGGTATTCCGGGCAAAACAAGGGCCGGTGGGCAATCGTCTCAAAGGTTTCATAGGATTAGGGAGGGTTTAGCTAAAGAATTCTTTAAACGAGTTGCTGAAGCTTTGAAAAATCATTTTTTTGAAAACAAAAAATTAAAAGGAATCTTAATTGGTGGGCCTATTCCAACAAAGGAAGAATTTTTGGAACAGGGACAACTTACTACTCAATTAAAGGATAAGGTTCTTGCGGTTAAGGACTTGGGCGGAACAGGCTATCCTGGACTCGTTGACCTTGTAAACTTATGTGAAGAAGTTTTAGCTGAACAAGAGATTACAAAGCAGAAAAGAATTTTAGATGAGTTTTTTGAGACGTTAGCAAAAAATCCTAATAAAGTTAGTTATGGTGAGGCAGAGGTTGAGGATAGGTTAAATAGAGGAGCGGTGGGAAAGTTGCTGCTATCAAAATCAATGGAGAGAAATAAGATTAGAGTATTTGAGAAGTTAGCTAGTGGAAGTAGTACTGAGGTTCATTTGGTGACGAACGAGACTGCAGAGGGTGTTCAATTTGATAATCTGGGTGGGATTGGTGGTCTTTTAAGGTTTGAGATTCATGAGTAAGAAACCTCAATTGTCTCAGTCAAAATAATTTTGTCTTTAAATCCACCTTTTTTCTCTTTTTTTTCTAGTCTTGTTTTTTCAATTTCTTCAAAACGAATTTTTTTTAAATCAGAAATTGCATGAATCACTTCTAAAACATCAGCAAGTTCCTCAGAATTATCATCTTCAAGAAATTCATTCACTTCTTCAAGTAATTTAGCGTAGAGTTTTTCTTTATATTCTGAACTGTCTGCTATATGGGTAATACATGTTACACCATATTTTTCAATATTCTCGGGAATATTGTCTCTAATTAATTTGTTATATTGTATTCTTTTCATGAATTTTAAAAGAAATTAAAGTATAAATAAGTATCTTGATTTCTAACTAACTTTTGTTCCGTTTTCAATATCGCTTGTTGTTGGTCCGATTAAGACAACCTTACTTTCGTCATCATTAACTGCGGCTAAAAGCATTCCTTCGGACATTATACCTCGCATTTTTCGTGGAGCCAAGTTTGCTATTACTATTACTTTCATTCCTTGTAAGTCGTCTTTAGAATAATAATCTTTTAGGCCTGAGAGAATAGTTCTTTCTTCTTTTCCCATATTTATTGTTAATTTATATAACTTATCTGCTCCTTCTATGTCTTCAGCCTTTTCTATTTCTCCGACTCTTAAATCAACTTTTTCCCAGTCTTTAAAGTTTATTGTTGCTACGCCATCCATTACTTTTTTAACAATTGGGTGTTTATTAATTTTTTGCTCTACTCTTTTGCCGAGTTTGTCTGTTTTAGAAGATGCCAACTGGGTATGAGGTACACTCTTGAGTATGTCTTTAAATTGTTCTAGTCTCGTGAATAAATTTTCACCTTTTGTTATTTTTGCTTTTTTACTTAGTGGTTTAGAGAGATTGGCGTAAGATATTTTGAAGTCGAACTTCTTTGAGATCTTCTCACATGTTTCTGGCATGAACGGAGAAAGTAATATTGCTATATTTTTTATTGCGTCTGCTAATTCGTATAATACTTTTTTGTCTTTTGTTTCCCATGGTTTTTTGTTTTGGACATATTCATTGCACTCATCAATAAAAGCAAATATTTCATTTAATGCTTTATCAAATTCATACTTGTCAATTAGCTCTTTTATTTTTTCTATGTCAATTCTTAGTGAATTTTTACATTTTTCTATTCCATTTTTCTCTATTAAACCTGCGACCCTACTAATCAAATTACCTAGTTTGTTTCCTAGTTCATTATTATGACGATCTATTAATGCTGCCTCACTGAAGTCGCCGTCATCGCCGAAAACGTTACTTCTTAAAAAATAATATCTTAAGCTGTCTGTTCCGTATCTTTTTGATATCCCTAATGGATCAATTACATTCCCGGTTGACTTAGACATTTTCTCTCCATTAATTGTTAGGAATCCGTGAACAATTACTTCTTTTGGTAAAGGTAACCCTGCGGAGAGTAACATCCCAGGCCAAATCCCTGTGTGAAATCTTAGCATATCTTTTCCTACGACATGAACGTTTGCAGGCCAATATTTTTTATATTTTTTATCAGGATATCCTATTCCTGTTAGATAATTTGATAAAGCGTCACACCAAACATACATAACTTGTTCTGGGTCATTTGGAACGGGAACACCCCAAGGCAAATGTTTTGCGTCTCTTGAGAAGCTTACGTCAAAAAGGCCATCTTCTTTAATTAATCCTAAAAAATTATTTTTCCATTTTTTGGGAATGATATGTAGTTTATCTGTTTCTATTAATTCTTTTATTTTATCAGAATATTTGCTTAACCTAAAAAAATAGTTTTCTTCGGCAATTTTTTCTATATCTAATTTTGGATGATTTGGACATTTCCCGTCTACCAGGTCTTTCTCTGTTACAAATCTCTCACACCCATTACAATAACTTCCTTCGTAAGACTTTTTGTATATATCGCCCTTTTTTTCTAATTTTTTCCACATATCCTGAACGCCGGGCCAGTGAGCCTTTCGGTCTGTTGTTTGAATAAAATTGTCGTTAGAACAATTTAAGGATTTTAATAATTCTTTGAATATTTGCGTGTTTTTTGTCACGAAAACGAGGGTGTCTTCTCCTGCCTTTTTTGCTGTTTGATAATTTTTTGTTCCATGTTCATCGGTACCGGTTAAGAAGAATACATCTTTTCCTAGAAGACGATTCCATCTAGCTAAAACATCTGCTTGTACAAACTCCAGAGCATGACCGATGTGTGGGGCTGCATTTGCGTATGGAATTGTTGTTGTTATATAGTATTTTTCTTTTGCCATGATAATTGTTAGAAATTAGGGTTTAAAATATTGTGGGATCTCTTCTTTTATTCGTATCCCATCATTGCGTTTGAATTTTTGAGAGAATTTCCATGTTTCTGTCTTGCGGCAATTACGTCATCAATTCGTAAAATCATTGTTGACACTTCGGTTGCTGATTGTAATGCTTGGGTTTTTACTTTTAATGGTTCAATTATTCCATGAAAGAATGTGTCCTCTATTTGGTTTGTGAATAGATTAAGCCCTGCCCTTTCTTGGCCTGCATCATGAGCTGATATTAATTCTGTTAATACATCAATTGGGTCCAGTCCGGCATTTTCTGCTAGGGTTGTTGGAATAAATTCTAATGCGTTTGCAAATTCTTCTACTGCTAATTGTTCTCGCCCCCTTAAGCTTTGGGCAAATTGTTTAAGTTGTTTTGAGAGTTCAATTTCAATTGCGCCTCCTCCGGCCACAACTTTAGAATCTTTTAGTATTGCAGCAACATCTCCCATTGCATCTCTTATTGCTCTTTCAATTTCGTCTATTACATGGTCAGTTCCCCCTTTAATTAGAATTGTTAGTGCTTTTGGGTTTTGGCATCCTGTAATATAAGTTAGTCCGTATTCTGAATCCTTTTTTTCCTCAACTGTTTGAGCAAATCCTAAGTCCTCGCTTGTTAATTCAGACAATTTTGATACTATTTTTGCACCAGTTGCTTTAGTTAATGACTGCATGTCTGACCGTGGAATTCTTCTTAGAGCATATATATTTTCTCTTGCTAAATAAAATTGAACTAGTTCATCAATCCCCTTTTGACAAATAATTACATTTGCGCCGGTTTGTTTTATTTTTTCTACTTTGTTTTTTAAAATTGCATCTTCTTGAGAAACGAAATTTTGCAATTCTGAAGGGGAAGCTACTGAAATTTTTGCTTCTGTTTCTGGATTTCTTATCTCAAGAGCTTCTTCTATTAATGCTATTCTCGCATTTTCTATTTTTTTTGGCATTTCCATTGAAACCCTTTCTTTGTCTAACACGATTCCCTTTATTAGCGCCGTTTCTTCTAATGAGCCGCCTTTTTGTTTTTCTATTTTAATGTCCTCAAGATCAACTGTTTTATCCTCTGAAATTATTTTTACTGCCTCTACTATTATTTCTGAAAATTTTTCTTTTAGGTATTCGGCTCCTTTTCCTGTCATTGCTGTTTCGGCAACTTTTGATAATTCTTCTTCTGTTGAGATTTCTATTGCCTGTTTTTTTAATATTTCTTGAGCCTTTTCTTCTGCCATCCTATATCCCTTTGCAATAACTGTTGGATGAATCTTTTTGTCTAACAATTTTTCTGCATTCTCTAGTAATTTTCCGGCTAGCATTACTGCGGTTGTTGTCCCGTCTCCCACTTCTTTTTCTTGAGTTTTCGCAATTTCAACAATCATTTTTGCGGCCGGGTGTTCTATCTCCATTTCTCCTAGAATTGTTACTCCATCATTTGTTACTATTACGTTTCCTGCTCTGTCTACCAGCATTTTGTCCATACCTTTTGGTCCGAGCGTTGTTTTGACTGTTTCTGAGATTACTCTTGATGCTAATATATTATTTCTTTGTGCGGTTCGTCCAAAAATTCTTTCGGTTTCTGCATTTACTACTTCTTCTGCCATATTAATATTGAATAAATTATTTTTTTAAGGATTGTTGTTGTTGGATGATGATGTTGAGGAAATAGGGGTTGTCCTTATCGTAGGGATAGATATAAAAATCAAAAAAAATTAATGCATTTTTACCCCTTTGTTCCTTCTTTATTACTTCTCTTACTCTATTAAGTAAGGCGGAGGAAGAGTAAGAAATGTGGATTAGAAAATTCTGTTTTAATAAGTAAAGAAATATCCATTCCAAACGATTAGAACCAATAATAAGCAAACTTTATAAATGAAAATGATTAATTTGTTTTATGATTATAAAGAAAATTTTTGAGGGTGATTTTGATGATGAGGTTCATAACGCGTTTGTTAAGTTTTCTCGAGGAGAATTTAAGGACAAATACTTAGTTAACGCTAAAAAGCAAGCTAATAAGTGGGCTGTAAAAACGGGTCCTGAATATGTTAATTCTCTTGTTAAAGTTTGTTTGCAAAGATTAGGTGACGAGGAAGTTTCTATGACGGGGATTATTGTTTCAACTTTAGACTTAAGAGAGGAAATCACGTTTCCCATTGTTAAAACTGGTAATTTTCAGGGTATTAGAAAAAATCAAATCAATACTGAAATAAAACCCAATGAGTTGATTGCTTTAATGGAAAAATTTCCTAAGGTTTTTTTTGCTCTAAGTTTTAAAGGTAAAGATTTTAATTTAAAGATAAAGGCAAAAGCTCCAAAAAGTGGAAAGCCAGGAAAGGGAGATGAAGATGCAAAAGCAGATTTTTGTACATTAAAGACTAATGAAAGAGGCATTCTGACTGATTTATTTTTTGACATTGATTTAGATTGGAAGGAAATTAGTATTAATCATACTATTAAGATTGATGGAATTGTTTATCCTGATGATATGGATAATTTGAAACCTGCGGAGGTTAGAGAACAATCGAAAAGAAAAGGCATTATTGTTAGAAGATTAATTGTTGATGGTAAAGAAAAAGTAAAAGAAGCTAATTTTGTAGCTTAGTTTTTAATGTTTTAATTTGTTTTTGGTTTATTTTTTAAAGAAAAGGTTTTTATTTGTCTTTTTTCTTAATATTATATGGAGGTTAAGTATGAAAGAAAAATTTGTTGAAAAAATTCGGCATGAAGAAGAGGGGAAAATAAAAACAGTAAAGGGGCTTACAGAAAAAGAAGATGATGAAAAAATTGAACAAGAAAAAAAGGTTTATGATTCAGAGAGAGCTATTGATTAATCTATCTTAATCCCTTTCTCTTTGCACAATTTATGCAAAGTAAAGCTGTATCTTTTAGAGACATATAGTATCTATTCCCTTCTTCTATTATTGAATTGAACTTTTGCCAACCTTCTGATATTGTTAATTTTCCGTTTACTACTTCTTGAGGAACTTTATCTGCCTCTTCAAGAATCTTTGTTCGTTTTTTAAATATATTATAATGATATAAATTTGGTTGCGCTGTTTTTGATAATTTTTTTTTACAGATATAACATTCTTGTTGAGTTATTATAAGTTCTTGCTCTCTTGTCATCCAATCTAATTGAAAATCAGCGTCTTGAATTAGATGTCTATAATTTCCTATTCCTCCTAATCTCGTAAATTTGAGTATATATTCTGGGCTACCTGACTCGATATTTTTTATTTGTACTTCACCAATCTTTCGTTTATACCTCCATATGACATATTTTTTCTCTCCCTTAAAATTTTGATTAACTCTCCCTAATCTAAATGCAGAATCTCCTAGTTTTATTTTTCCTATTATGATAGGGGCTTTTCCGCTTATTGTTTTCTTCTTTTGAGTGACTTTCTTTTGTATTCTTTCTTCTTTAAGCTCTTTCCATCCTGGTTCCCCTGGAAGAATGTCTGGAGTTATAATTCCTGGTGCTTTTGCCATAAGGTATAAAGGGATTTTTCGTTTATAAGGTTTAAGTTTTAGACGAAAAATTTAAATTATTGAATTCACTATAATAAAACATGACAATAAATGATGATGTCGTTGATATTGACTTTAGGAGGGTTTTATGGAGAAAGATTATTGTTTGGGTAATTGTATTCTTTCTTGTTTCTTGGAGTGTTGCTAGGTTTTATTGGTGGAATTGAAGAAAATTAAGCCGTTGCTATCATTAAACTAAAACAATAATTAAAAAGTGATATCTTTTATGTTTTGTATGGAAAATCGGTCTTTTTTAGAAGAGATGCTTAGAGGTATGTCTCCGCACCAAAGAACTATTGATAGAATTGCTAGAAGGTTGAGAAAATCTCTCTCTGATTCAAAAATTTTTACTAATGTTGGTTATGACAATGTGGTTCTTGGAGAAGAAGGTGAATGCGATATATTAGCATTGTGTGGGTTCTATAGCGGCAAGAGAAAATATGCTTTAATTTTTGAAGTTAAATCGTCAAAAACTCAGGAGCATAAGCAGAAGGCTATTGAGCAGCTAGAAAAAGATGAGAGAGATGTGAAGGCGTTTTATGGAGAGGATGTTAGATGTTTCAAGTTTTCGGTTTATACCAGCAATAATTATTTTAGAAATTCTAAATGGGTTGGGAAACCATACGATATTGTGTTGGTCAGAAAAAAGAAGGATTAAAAAATATAAAATGGACAGCTTTATATTTTCCCGTCAAAGACAGTACAGACACAAACGCGAAAAGCTTAACTTCTGTGTTCGGGATGGGAACAGGTGTAACCAAATCGCTATGGCCGTCCGAAATTAGAGAGATATTGAGGTTTTTAAGGGTTTCTGTTGAAAATTTTTAAGTCTAATTTTAGAAAGATTTTCTTTCCTAAAGCTTAAAATATTGGCTTTCTTTTAGTATATTATGGTTTGTGAGAAGTGTGGTTATAAGGACAAAAAAGAAGTAAAAAAAATGGGAATGAGTTTTTGTTCTGTTTGTGCTACTTTTGTTCCTGAGGATAAAAAGAGAATTGAAAAATATATTTCTGAAAAAATAGATTGGAGGGATATTGATTCGTTTCGTAGGTGTGGACAACTTCCGGGCGCTAAACAAAAAAGTGGAATGCAAAAAAAGGCATTAAGTGGAGCACTTGTTACTCGTGCACCATTTGGTTACGATGTAATGAGTGGAAAGTTAATCCCAAATGAGGATTCGGTTAAGGTTCATTCCTTATATAAGACATTTCTTAATAAGAATTATTCACTTAATGCTTTGTCAAAAAAATACGGTCTCTCTGTTAATGGTTTGAAAAAAATATTGCAAAATAGGACATACTTAGGAGAAATAAAATTTGATGGGCAACTTCATAAGTCGGAACATAAAGCACTTCTTTCACCTGAAATTTTTTATGCTGTCCAAAGAAAATTACAAACTTATTTGAGACCGAGAAAAAATGAGACTAATAAATATATTTTAAATAAAACCGTTGAGCCATTTAAAGAAAAGGATATTAATGTAATTGAAGAGCCTAAAGAGATAATTGATAAGTCTGAATCACTTAATGGTTCTCATAATCAAAATTTTGGGTCTAAAAAAAAGACTAATGATACAAGTGATGGTTTATACAAATCTATTTTTGATTAAAAAGATTTATTTTAAAAATTCGTCAATAATTTCAATCTTTTTTTCATTAGAGTTTATACTGGCTTTAGAGCCTATTGGCAAAAAAGTATTTTGACACCGGTGACCAAATTCATTTATTTTTAATATGGGAAAATCATATTCTTTTGTTGCTTCTAAAACTAAATCTTCAAAGTCGAAATTAATCTCTCTTCCTTTTCTTTGTTCTTCATCTTGAAAACTATACATAAAACCGATCACAATACCCTTAATTTTATCAAAAACACCTATTTGTTTTAATTGTTCTAATTTCCATTGGATTTCTTCTACATTTGGTTTATATCCTTCTAAGAATAAAATAGAATCATCAAAGTTAGGAAAATATTTCGTTCCAGCTAACTTTAAAATTGAGCTAACATTACATCCCATTATTTTGCCAACAGCCTTACCTTCTTTAATACATTTCCAGTTAGAATTTGATTTTATTTCTTTTGAGCCTTCGAATATTCTTTCAATAAAACTTTGCCTTGAATAATCAAAGTCTAAATCTAAATCTCTACCTCTTTTAGAATCAGGCGTGTTAAATGTTATTAATCCAGTCATCTTATTAATAGCTAATAACAGAACATCGACATCGCTCATACCCATAAATAACTTTGGATTTTTTTTAATAACGTCAAAGTCTAACAAGCTCAATATTTGAATGGCAGCTCCACCACCCTGATAACACCATATGGCATCAATCGTTGGGTCGCTAAACATATTGTTAATATCTTGAGCTCGCTCTTCTGGAGTTCCTGCTGCAATTCCAAACTTATCTTTTTTGAAAATATTTGAGCCAAAAACAATATTTATCTCTAATTCCTTTTCTATATATTCTTTAAAGTTATTCAGATATTCTTTGTGTATTTCTGTTAGAGCTTTTGAGGGAGCAACTACGCCTATCGTGCACCCTTTTTTAATTTTATTAGCTATCATATAAAATAATCTTAATATACTTATAAAAATCTTTAGATTCTATCTAAAAGACGTCTGTCTCATTGCTCTTGCTTTTGAATCACCTGGTTTACAGGCTTCTTTTCGTCTGGTATCTGCGATGACCATATTTCTATCATATGACAAGAATGCTCTTCTTACATCTTCATTTTTTGTAAATTGCATTATTGCTCTTGCTATTGCAAGTCTCGCTGCTTCTACTTGTGACGCTGTGCCACCACCCTTCACATTTAATGATATATCAAACTTTAATTCACCTAGAACGTCTTTTGCAATAACTAATGGCTCAGATATTTCTAATTGTTGCAAATTTGATAAAAATGATAGAGGTTTTTTATTAAATGTTACTATTCCTTTTCCTTTGACTATTGTTGCCTTTGCTATTGCTGTTTTTCTTTTTCCTGTTACAACAAGGTTGTTCATTTTAATAACCTCGAGACTTCTTTAATTGTTGTATATTTTAATGGTTTTTTATGTTCAAATTTCTTAACATTCTTTAATTGCTCCTCGTTAAACTCTCCATTTTTAACATAACATCTTAATCTTTTATATGCTTCTCGTCCTTTTGTTCTATCCCATGGCAACATTCCTCTTATCATTCTTTTTAGTAATCTGTCGGATTGTCTTATGATTTTTGGTCCTTTTAATGAGCCACCGCTTCCCATCCTTCTTTTTTCTTTTATTCTTTCTACAATCAATTCCTTTTTTCCTGAAATTATTACATCTTCAGAATTTATTATAAAAATAGTATTTCCTTTTAGGAGTTCTTTTGCTGCATAACTCCCTATTCTTCCAAGAATTAGCCCTTTACCATCGATTATTATTGTCTTCATTTTATTTAACAATTGAGAATCCATTTAATTCTGGGTTTTTTTTGATTTCTTCTGTTATTAAAACTGCTTCACCTTTTGCTTCTTTGATTTTGCTTTTTGCTTTTTCGCTGAAAGACCACGCTACGATTTTTTTATTATTACTTAACTCCCCTGCACTCAATACCTTTCCTGCAACAAGTAAATTCCCATCTACGTGAGATAATTCTTTTAAATTAATTGCTGCCCATCTTCTTTTT
This sequence comes from Candidatus Woesearchaeota archaeon, assembly GCA_964639055.1. GTDB lineage: Archaea > Nanobdellota > Nanobdellia > Pacearchaeales > GW2011-AR1 > JAGVXH01. The sequence continues at coordinate 2,274 of CAZXBY010000005.1, read as the reverse complement.
GGTTTGGCTAATTCTTTTGCTACTTCTGGATTAGATTTCTTAAGTTTTATGATGGTTCTAACTAAATCTGTATCTAGTTTTTTTTGCATTCTTTTTTCTATTTTTGTTTTGTTTATATTTTCCATTTTAAAGATGAGGTTATTGTTATCATAACTTTTGTTTGTTTTCAAATCAGAGTAAACTCTGACTCATTCGTCTCCACTTATGAGGAGAGGAGGATTTGAACCCCCGCAGGCATAAGCCAACACGGCCTTAACGTGTCCCGTTTGACCGCTCCGGCATCTCCTCGTAATAATAGTATTAATTATTTGATTGCTTTGGTTAAGTCTGAGAGATTTGATTTTAAAGCTTTACAACTTTCTAAAAAAATCTCTTTTGGAGATATTTGTCCCCATGATTCTATTTGTAAAACTAATTCTTTGTCAAATGTAATTTCTATTCCTGGATAATCTTTCATTTCTTCGTTATCGAATGAACATGATGATGCATCCTTTACTTTTAATTTGTTATCGAAATCAAATATGTCTGGATATTCTTGGGATAATTTAAGATAACTTTCTGCTTCTTTATTAATTTTAATTTTTGCTAAATGTTTGTAATACATTATTCCTGGCATATACTTTGCATGTTCTAGGCCTATTCCTGTTGTTGCTCGTGCGACTAATTCTATTTCTTGATTTTTTCCTAATATGACAATTGGCATGTCTTGATAAACAGACATATCACCTAAGTCTCCTGACAAGACTTCTAGCCTCTCTTCTTTTCCTTTTGCTTTTAATTTTAATTCAATTGTTTCTCCTTTTTTGAGTTTTTGATTTTTTAGAGGGATAAGACCTAATCTATGTGCAATGATTTCATCGTAAAGCGCTGTATCATTTTTATAAAAATCACATTCATCTATTGCTAGAATTGGAACCTCGCTAACACTTCTTCTTATAGCATTTGCTAAACTAAGATTTATTTTTCCTGTGAATTTTATTGCTTCCGGTGTTATTTTAATGAGTTCCATGTTCTTTTAATTAAATTTTAGTTTATAAGCTTATACTCTTCTTCCTCTTCGCCCACCCTTTTTCTTTGGGCCGCCTCTTGCTATTTTAGTTATGTCAGCTATACTTATTATTCTTACACCTTCTTTTGTTAGGGTTTTTATTATGGCATTTGCGCCTGGTCCTATCCCCGTTGCACCTGTTTGTCCTCGCATTTTTACATATAATGTATTTATCTTATAATCTTTACATATTTCTTTTATTTTTTTGGCAATAAACATAGCAATTGTTGGATTCGCTTTCATTCTGTTGTGTTTTGTTATTTGGCCGCCACTTGTTCTTCCAATAGTATTACCTGCAAGGTCAGTTAAGACTGCAACTGTGTTATTAAAGGTTGCATATATATGTAAAACACCTGTATTTTCTTCTTCTTTTTTTGCCATTATTTATTTTCCCCCTTTATTTCTTCTACAGGTTTTTCTGTGGATTCTTTTGTTAATTCTTCAATAGGGTTTTCTGTAGATTCTTCTTCAGGCTCTTCTACTAGAGTTGGCTTTTCTTTAAAGGGTATTACTTCTATTTTTTTTTCTAATTCTGAAGTTATCCAAAAGGATGGTATATTGACTATTTCTCCGTCAACTAAGATATGTTTGTGGACAATTAATTGTCTTGCTTGTTTTGCTGTATTTGCTAATTTGTTTTTATAAACAAAGGTTTGAAGTCTTCTATTTAATAAATCATTTTCTGTAAGTGCTAACACATCTGATGTATTAGTAACTTTTATTCCTAAGTTATTTAATTTATTAAATAATTCTTGTTGTTTAGATATTTCCTTACTAATTAGATTTTTGGCTCTTCGTCTTAATTTAGAGACTAACGACTTCGCCTTCCATATTTCTTTTTTATTTTTAAGACCATAAGCCCTTACCATTACATTTTCTTGATCTATTCTTGTTTTATCAAATAATTGCCTTGGTCTAGTATATTGCCGTTTTTTACGTTTTATTCCTCCCATCTTATTTCTTTTTGTTTCCTACTTTACCGCTCTTTTTCTTGTTTGGCCGGAAGTTGGATTTAGTTTTTTGACCTCTTACTGGTAATTTGTTCGCATGTCTTATTCCTTTATAGGATTTTATTTTTCGAAGTCTTTTAATGTCAAATTCTTGTTGTAAATTTAAGTCTGATCCATATAAATGTAAATCTTCACCTTTGTTGAAATCTTTTTGTCTATTTTTTAAAAAATTTGGCACATTAACTTCTTTAACTGTGGATTCTATTTTCTTTATTT
>CAZXBY010000004.1:0-17541 GCA_964639055.1 Candidatus Woesearchaeota archaeon | reverse complement strand
TTTAAGGGTAATGCTTTTGGTGGGGTTTCAGTTGATAGAAGCATGTTTGCTAGTGAAGCATTGGAGCCGGAATTTAATATGGGGGTTGTTAGAAGTGATATCGGGAAGAATTCTTTTGTTGTTGATACTAGTAAGTCTGGACTTGGTATGATTTCAGAAGTTGGCTCTGATTTGGTGACGTTCGGTGGTATTAGCTCGAAAGATGTAATTGCCTTTAGTAAGGCTTATGAAAAAACTATGGAAAAGTTTAGAAGAGATGGTTTTCTTGCAAAGTTTTTTGCTAATCGCGTTGCTGGGAAGATGCAGGGGAGGCCGTTAGATATTGGAGATTATACTTTTTCGGTTGATTCAAAGATTCAGGCGGATTTGTTGAAAGCAGTGGCGGATGGGGATGATAATCGTTTTTATTCTTTATTGGGAGGGAGTAGCTATGCGTTGAAGTACGAGTTTGATGAAACTCCGTATAAAGGAGCGTTACATTCAGGGGAAACTAATTTTAACGTTATTGAAGAAAGAAATGCCAAAGTTGCTGAAGCATTGTCCCAAAACGATGTGGTTAATTTTGATGGTGATCGTATGGAAGTAAACGTTGGAAATGCGAAAGAGTTTTTGTACGATGTCATGAAAGATACTCTTAAGAGAGGAGGCGCTACGTCTGAACAGAAGGATGCTGTGAGCAAATTTGTTGGTGATGGATATTCTTTGTCCGATGTTAGTGACTTGGCTGTTGCAGAAACTCAGAAAGCTGTTGGTTTTATTCAGGAAAATGGAAAGAATGGGTTTTCTTCTATTAGCTATGAAGGAGGAAATGGGAAGTATGCTCTTTCGGTTGATGGTAAGGTGCATTATATTAATCCAGAAGTTGGAGCTGTGGTTCATTCGATAATGCCGAGAGTACTTGACGGTATTTACGTGAAAAAGGTGGGAGAACAAGGAGGAGGACAGAGTAACATAATTTATGATAATAGTAATCGAAGATTGACGAGTCCTGGAGTTACTACTCAGAGTGATTCTAGAATGTTTTCTGATCCTAACTATATGTCTCCTGTTACGACTTCAACTCCAACTCAATCAGCACAAACGAGTGATTATAAGTATCAGCCAACAGTAAGGCGGTTTAGAGGGAGAAGGTAATTTAATCCTTTATTAAAATATTATTTTTTTTTAGAAAATGCTTCGATGAAATATGTGAATGCGGAAATTGCTGGGTCTGTGAAAGGTTTTATAAATTCCTGCCCTGGTACATATTCTGATTTTGGGTCTTTGTTTGCTTGTTTGTTACTTACTTTCTTTTTCCATTTGTGTGAATATGTTTTTGGAGCTTCTGTCTTATATGCTTTTGGTGCTTGGTCTCTTGAGTCGTATGTTTGGGTTACGTTAGTTGGTGCGTAATCTGTTCTAGCTCTTCGACTAAAGCGTCTAGCATTCGCGTCACTTAATGGCATTGCCATTGTTGCTGCGATTGCGATTGCGGCTAATCTTTTTTTCATAGTTTAGATACGAATTTGAACTTTAAATATCTTTAGGTTTGGTGTGTCTGGAGAGTAGTCACATTAAGTGAAGGGGGTGGTTTGATGAATTATTGCGATTTTTGATAATTGGTTTTTTTATTTCTTATTTTGCTTGTCTATTATTGTTCTATTGAATAAGACGGGAATGAACAAGTTCCAAAAAGGTATTAGGAAAAATGTAAAAAAAGATAGATAGAGAGGAGTGTTAAATGAATAATTATAATTTTTGAATAGGATTAGTTGTTATTATTTTCTTAGAAATCTTTATAAAGTTTTATTTTCTTATTGTTGTTATGAGTTTAAAGAAGAGGGGACAATTAACAATGTTCGTGATTATAGGTATTGTTGTTGTTGTGGCGATTGGCGGATATTTTTTTCTTAAGAATACTGCTAGCGATTCTTATTTTGAACAACAGGGTGTAAAAGAAGGTGTTAGTGAGATAAAAGATTTTATGGTTGATTGTGTGAATTATTATACTGAAGATTCTTTGTTACTTGTTTCGGTTCAGGGTGGTTATTTTGATAAACCTATAAAATATGAGGATTTAGGAAATGGAAGTTTCGTTCCTTATTATTCTTATGAGGGTGTTAAATATTTTCCTTCGTTAAAGAGTATTGAAGAAGAGATGGGGAAAGCGGTTGATGATATTGTTGGTAAGTGTGTTGATTATGCAGAGTTTACTGGTTATGATATTAGATATGGTGCTATAAAGACTAATGTTGAGATTAAGGATGAGGAAGTTGAGTTTGTTGTTGATATGCCTATTATATTGGAGACAGAGGGTCATAGTATGGTTATTGAAATGAAGGATTATCCTTCTGTTCATACGAGTTATTTGAAGGGTATGTATAATGTTGCTCAGTATTATATGGAGGATGTTAGGGAGAACAGTCAATATTGTGTGAATTGTATAGGGGAATTAGCTTTGGCTAATAAGGTATATGTCGATATTTTGGGTGTTGACCCATTAACTAGTGCTGTTGTTTTGAGTGAGGATTCTACAGGAGAGTTTACATATTTTGTTTTCTTAAATAAATTTAGTGAAGATGCTTTTGAGGAATTAGAACCTTTCGGGTATGAAGATTTTGAGGGTGGAAATGGAGAATAAAAATATTATATTTGTGGCGTTTGTGTGTTTAGTTATGGTTTTGAGTGTGAGCGTTTTGGCGCAGACTGCTGCTCCTCCTGCTCTATCGTGTGCTGATAAATCTCCACCTGCGTTTTGTTTTAATGCTGCTTATACTGATATTAAGGCGGGTAAAGAAGTTAAACCTGCTGATTTTGCAGAATTTCTTGGGAAAGTGGAGAATGGAAAGGGAAGCGTTCAAGATGAGATTAAAAAACTTGTTTCAGATAATAATTTTAAAGGAAAGGAAGTCTTGGCTAATCTTTTGAAAAAGGGAAGTGTTGATATTGCTCCTGTTGCTCCTGCAACTGTTCCTACTCCTGCTGCTTTAAGTTCTGAGCAGGTTACTCAAATTTTTGGAGGATTATTAGATGCAAATGCTGAGAAAGGAAATACAGCTGCTAATTCTGTTATGACTACTTGGGCTGGTGGGAAAGATGTTGTTTTAGGTGATTTAAAATCAGATCGATTAAAAGGGAGTGATGCGGTTAGTGTTGTTGAAGGAAAAATCCAAATTAATGTTAATGATAGGAATGCTCCAATAGTTATTCCAATAACTAATGTTCCTGGTAGTGTGGCTGGGTTTACATTGGATGGTGATGCTGTTGAAACTGTTTCAACAAAAGATGGTGTTTATCGGGCTTTAGATGGAACTTATGTTCAAGAGAAGGAAAAAAAGGGAAGTGGTGGATGGGAGATTGCTGGTATGAAACCTACAAAAGGTGACCCCTTAACTGATACTTTTGCTGTGGACGTTGAGAAGGGTGGTTCTGTTGAAGTTGATAATGGTAAGATTAAGACAAAGGGATCAGGGAGTGTTTTAATAAGAGATAAGGCTGGAGAAGTTTTAACTTGGGTTAAATCGAACGGTGCTGGAGAGTTTAATTTTGATGTTGAGGGAGATGGTTTGGTACAACCAACAGGTACTGGCAGTGGTATTGTTCAGTTAAAGGAGGGTGATGGTCGTGTTAGATTAAAGTTAAGTGGTGGTGCAGATCCTTTGCTTGGTTTAGGCAAAGATGTTCCTGAATCTACTAGTGAATTTGGGAATATTGAACCGGGTCGGGGTAAAAGTTTGTCTTTGACTTTTGATGATGGTAAACCTGTAGTGACTGGTGATATTGGTGGTGTTAAAGGTAATGTTGATGTGAGTGCTTATAGTAAACCATTTGCTGAGGGGTCTATTCTGACCGCTAAGCCTTTACCAGGTCAGAGTGAACCTGATATAGTTGATTTGGCTTCGGCTAAAAATGGGGAAGGTAAAGATGCTAAATCAACTTATAATGGGCAGGTTACAATTGACAATGGAAAGGTGCTTCCTGCTGGTGTGAATAGGGGACCTACAATTACGACTGAGACGTTGGCTGATGGAAGTATTCGTGTTACTACTGGGCCTGGGCTTTTAACTGCTGCACAATTTAAGGTAAAAGGAGAGGCAGAGCCTACACCTGTGCCTGTGGCTGGTCTTGAAGGATCTATAGTTAATGTTCCGGGGAAAGGGGTTTTAACTAGGGGTACAGATGAGGATAAAACTGAGTATTGGCGAACGGGGGCTGAAGGAAGTTATCAGTATACACCTATTACGCCTATGTCGGGGGGTCCGGCTTCTGGTAATGCTAATGCTGGTGGTTGTGAAGGTGGTACTTGTGGTGGTGGTGGTGGTGATGGTCGTACTGGATGGTGGCCTGGTAAGTATATTTTTCAGGGTGCAAGAAGAGTTGGTGGTGCTATTTTGAGAGGGGTAGGTAGGGCTGGTAGATTTATTGGTAGAGTTATTTCGGCTCCTTTTAGGGGATGTGCTTTTGTTTATTCATTTGATGGTGTTAATTATTATCCTGAGTTTGCGGTTAGTGACTTTGGTGTTCATGAGAGTTATGAATATATGAGTTATGGTATATTAGATAGAATAAAAAATATTAATGGGTTCTTGGAGATTGGTGTTTGGGAACAGGTTCCTGAGACTCAATATATTGACTCTTTGCACTTGTTGAAGATGGTTCATAGTTTCGATACAGAGATTGTTCCAACGCAAGAGGGTGTGATGCATACTATTAAAGAGAAGGTTTATCCAACTTTAGCTGTTGGGACTAATGGTGAATCATATATTTCTGAGTTGAGTGCTAATGATGATAATTTGGATTGGCATACTGATTTGGATGTTATTGATTGGGATAACATTATACTTTATGATGAACTTAATATGAAGTTTAAGAGTAATGAAGGAACTTCAGATTTGATTAAGATGGTTGTTAGAGGGAAGGGAACTGGTCTTGAATCAATTGCTTGGAATGGTTTAGTTACTGCTCTTGGTGGTCATGAGAAAGGTTATGATAAGTTGAATAGCGATGAGGTTCTTTTAGAGGATGTTACTGAGTGGGTTTCTGAAAACAGTTTATTATATGTTTATGAGAAGGACGCTAGTGGTGAGTGGGTGCTTGTTGGTTCTTTGATGTTTGGAAATGATAATTTCTTCCACACATACTCGTTTGATTTACCTAGATTGGTTGAAGGTGATGTTGAAGTTAAATTGGTTGGGGCTCCTTATTTACATCAAATAGATGAGGTTTATGTGGACTATACTGATGATGAAGAGATTGAGGTTGTTAGTCTTGAGCCTCAAGTGGTTGAAGGTTCTGTTAGTGAAACTTATGAACAGAGTGATATTAATGATAAGCTTACTTTGAGTGATGATGATTACTATGTGATGGAACTTGGCGATTACTTTAAGGTAAGGTTTGTTGATGAGGCTAACAATGTTCAAGATAAGAAGGTTACTTATATTGTTGAAGCAGAGGCATATGCTGAATCATATGATGCTCTTGGTAGTGATGAAGTTATCAATAAAGAGAGTGATTTAGTTGTTGATAAGATTTTGAATAGTGTTGGTTATGAGAGGAAACTTTTGTTAAAAGATTTTGCTGATAAGACAACTTTAGCTTATGGATTAGAGCCTGTTAAACAAATAGGTTAGGGAAGAAAGTTCTTTTATTAATTGTTTTTGATATCGTCGGTGATTTTGTCTTTAATATATATTTTGGAGTGGTATAATCTTTAAAAAGAAAATAAATTTTTAATGGGTATGGTTAATGAGAAATATGTTTATTCTTTTGGGGATGGTGAGGCTGAAGGTAAGAAGGAGATGAAGGCTATTTTAGGTGGTAAGGGTGCTAATTTGGCTGAGATGAGTAGTATTGGGGTTTCTGTTCCTGCTGGTTTTACAATTTCTACTGATGTTTGTGATTTGTATTATAAAAATAATCAAAGTCATAGCGAGGAAGTGATGAGACAGATTAATGATGGTTTGAAAAAACTTGAAGAGTCTATGGGTAAGAGATTGGGTGATTCGGATGATCCTTTATTAGTTTCGGTTAGAAGTGGAGCAGCTGTTAGTATGCCGGGGATGATGGATACTGTCTTGAATTTGGGTTTAAATGATGAATCTGTTAATGGTTTGATTGAGAGGACTGGAAATTCTAGGTTTGCAATGGATTCTTATAGGAGATTTATTCAGATGTTTGGTGATGTTGTTATGGGAGTTCCTCATTCTAGTTTTGAAGCTGCACTGACGAGTTTGAAGAGGACTAAGGGTGTTAATGATGATACTGAACTTGGTGTTGATGATTTGAAGATGTTGGTTGAAGAATATAAGAAAATTGTAAAAGAAAGTTGTGGGGAGGATTTTCCACAGAATCCGAGAGAACAATTGCAGAGGTCTATTGATGCCGTTTTTGGTTCTTGGAATAATGAAAGAGCAATTGTTTACAGAAGGTTGAACGATATTAAGGGATTAAGGGGGACTGCTGTTAATGTTCAGGCTATGGTTTATGGTAATATGGGGGATACTTCAGGGACTGGTGTTGCTTTTACTAGAAATCCTTCTACTGGGGAGGATAAGATGTATGGTGAATTTTTGATGAATGCTCAAGGAGAAGATGTTGTTGCTGGGATTAGAACACCTAGACCAATTTCTGAATTAGATAGGGTGATGCCTGAATGTTTTAGTGAATTTTTGAAGTTTTCAAAGATATTAGAGAATCATTATTGTGATATGCAGGATTTGGAATTTACTATTCAAGATGGAAAATTATATTTTTTACAGACGAGAAATGGGAAGAGGACTGCTGCTGCGGCTGTTAGGGTGGCGGTTGAGATGGTTGAATCTGGTATGATTAGTCGTAATGAAGCTCTTTTGAGGGTTGATGCGAATTCATTGGATCAGTTATTGCATCCTATGCTTGATTCTTTTGCAAAGGTTGAGGCTAATATTTTGGCTAAGGGGTTACCTGCTAGTCCTGGGGCTGCAGTTGGTCGTGTTGTGTTTAATGCTGAAAAAGCTAAAGAAATGGCTGAAAAAGGCGAAGATGTTATTTTAGTTAGAATTGAAACTAGTCCTGAAGATATTGAAGGTATGGATGCTGCTAAAGGTATTTTAACAGCGAGGGGTGGGATGACTTCTCATGCTGCTGTTGTTGCGAGAGGTATGGGGAAGTGTTGTGTTTCTGGTTGTGGTGATTTAGATATTAATGAAGCTGAAGGTGTTTTTGGTGTTGGTGACTCCGTTGTTAGAGAGGGAGATTATATTACTTTGGATGGAAGTAGTGGGGAAGTTTTTGTTGGTAAGATTCCTGTTGTTGAGCCAGAGTTGAGTGACTATTTTAATAAATTAATGGGTTGGGCTGATAGTGTTAAAAGATTAAAGGTTAGAACGAATGCTGACAGTCCTAAGGATGCTGAGATGGCTATTAAGTTTGGTGCTGAGGGTATTGGTCTTTGTAGAACTGAACATATGTTTTTTGAGGGTGAAAGGATTAAGGCTATGAGGGAAATGATTTTGGCTGATAATGTTGAGGGTAGGAAAAAAGCTTTGGCTAAACTTCTTCCATATCAGAAACAGGATTTTGCTGGTTTGTTTAGGGTTATGAGTGGTAGACCGGTTACTATTAGATTATTGGATCCACCTTTACATGAGTTTTTACCAAAAAGTGATTCAGAGATTGCTGAGTTGTCGGCGGAGATGAATGTAAGTGTTGAAGTTTTGAAAAATAAGATTGAAGAGTTGCATGAGTTTAATCCTATGCTTGGTCATAGAGGTTGTAGACTTGGTATTGCTTATCCTGAGATTACAGAGATGCAGGTGAGGGCTATTTGTGAGGCTGCTGTTCTTCAGAATGCTATTCCTGAGATTATGATTCCTTTGGTTGGTAATGTTTTAGAATTTAAGCATCAGAAAAAGATTGTTGAATCTGTTTGTCGTAATATTCTAGGGGATAAGCCTTACAAGATTGGAACTATGATTGAAGTGCCTAGAGGTGCTTTGACTGCTGATTTGATTGCAGAAGAGGCAGAATTTTTTAGTTTTGGAACTAATGATTTGACTCAGATGGGTTGTGGTTTTAGTCGTGACGATTCTGGTAATTTTTTGAAGCAGTATGTTGAACTTGGGATTTATGAGAAGGATCCTTTTCAGGTTTTGGATAGAGAGGGCGTTGGTGAATTGATTAGAATTGCTGTTGAAAAAGGTAGAAGGGTTCGTCCTGATTTGAAACTTGGTATTTGTGGTGAACATGGTGGTGAACCGTCTTCGGTTGAGTTTTGTCATATGATTGGTTTGGATTATGTTAGTTGTTCGCCTTATAGGGTTCCGATTGCTAGATTGGCTGCTGCACAGATAGCGGTTAAGGAGAAGGTTGAGGAGATTAAAAAAAAGCAGAAGGAACTAATTGGTGAAATTAGACAAAAGTATGGTGACAAGCTGTCTATCGTTGATTTAGAGACAGAATTGGGTAAACGAATAGAGTATTAGTTGAGATTTCTTTTGAAGTATGATGTATAATATTTGTTAATAGCAATTTTTAATGTTTTTTTGTTTACTTAGATGTTGAGGAATGTTCGTAAAAAATTGTTAATCAGTTTTATTTCAACTTTTTCTCTAGAGGAGTAACGTTTTTACTTGTTTTGTAATTCATTTTTTTATAAAAGCCAAGAGCTTTAGACTGATTATAAGATGTAAGTCTAATAATACCAACTCCTTTCTTTTTATGGTGTTTTTCAATAAACTCCAACAGGTTTTTACCGACGCCTTTTTCCTGATAATTCTTTGTTACCCAAAATTCACTAATATATGCAATTTTCTTATTGGAAGAGGTAATTCCTACCATAATAAAACCAACAATCTTTTTATCAAGTTCTGCAACCCATAATTCTTTTTTCTTCAAGAATGGTTTAAAATCATCTGTAGCACTTTTTTTAGTCCATTTTTGTAAATAAGGTTGCTTTTTACTTTCTGTTATAAAGATACTTACAATATCTTTCAAGTCTTCTTTCTTAGCATTTCTTATTTTCATTTTAATTAATTATCTTATTTATCTTGTCTATTAATTCCGGTTGGATATAATGTGCTATTGTGATTGTGTAGGATGTTTCCCATTCGTTATCTTTTTTGACGAATTTTTTGTGGCCTAATTGGTCTGCTATTTTTGTGTATAATTTTATGATTTGCTCTTTTGATGGTTTTTTGTTTTTCTTAAGATAATTTTCTACGGTGTTTGTTGCATAATATGAACGGACGATATGTGGATAAAATTGTTGTCCACAATATTCTTTGAAGGCTTTTTCAAAGTGGGTGTCTTTTAGTGGATTGCCTAGTTTGTCGGTGAAGATAAAATCTTTTTTCTTTTTGTTAGAGATGCTTTCCGATAATTTTTTTAAGTATATTTCTGGGAATTTTTCTGTTTTTTCTTGGGGAACACCATCTTTTCCGAGATAACTGAAGGTTGTTTTATTTTTTTGTATGTTAATGTTATGTTTTTGCAATGTTGTTAAGCCTTGGTGTCCTGAGGTGGAGTATGAATATTTATTACCTACTCGCATTTTTGTTTTTAGGAGTGTGTAGAGTGGGAGAGCCATCAGTTCGCCTTTATGAAGGGCTTTTTTTAGGTTCTTTTTTAGGATTGGTAAGTGTTTTTTGAAGTCTTTTACTTTTTTGTATTTTTTTATTGTTGATTCTTTTTTCTTTTTGAAGGTGTAAAGATATGAATATTCTCCGTTAGGGTTTTGAAATATTATGTCCCAATGAGTGTCGTTTTCTTCGTCATGTATCATTAAGTGTGGGGCGAAGAGAGAATATGCTTTGTCAAGTTTGTCTCCGTTAGGCATGATGTTTAGTTTTTCACCGCCTGTTCTTTTTTTTTGGGTTAAATATCCTTTAAGAAATGTTTTGTCTTTTGAATCAAGTAATGTATTGAAGTTTGCGTGTGCTTTGAATAGGTGAACAATTCTTTTGATGTTATGGGTTTCAAAGTCTGTTTTTTTCCAAGAATTTTTTGTTTTTTTAACTGGTTGTAAATTTTTGGCTTTTATTCTGATTGTGCCGACTGGAAAACTATTTTTATCACTCTTTTTCATATGTAGGTTAAGTAAAAAGAGAATTTTAAATGTTTGGAATAGTCTGGACTATAATAATGCTTTTAATTGTAATTTATTGATATTTATTTATGGAAGAAGAGAAGTATAAAAGTTTTGTTTTGGATTTTTTTGATAAACTTGGATGTGAAGTTGTTGAGGAAGGTGGGGGTTATGTTGTGAATAAAATTCCTAGGGCGTTTTCTGATTTGATTGGAGGAGAGAATGTTTGTAAGTTTTGTTTTGAGAAAAAGGTTAGTGGGTTTGAGTGCGTGAGGGTTAGCTCTGTAATTGGTAGGGCTATTACAAAATTTTTGGATAATGCTGGGAAGATGACATTGTTACAAATTGAATTGGATGTTGATCCTTTAAAAGAGATAAAAAAAAGGCTTTCTTTAAAAAATTGTTCTATTGAAAATGTGACTAAGAGGTATAGAAATAATTTTTTCTCTAGGTTTAGTTTTATGACCACTTTTAGTTATCTGAATTCTAAAGAGCAAGTATTAAATGAAATTTATATTCATGATGAGAAAGTAGTGGAGGGGGATTTAATGGGGTATAAGGTTAGTAGTGGTAACTTAGGAAGTTTGAGGTCTGAAATGTCTGAAGAGTTGAATGGGATGGCGAAAAAAGAATTTCCTATTGCAAGGGAGTATTTGAAGGAATTGTTATCTAAAAAAACTTCTGAATTGAGTGAGCTTGTTGGAGAAAGATTGGATAAAGAAATTGAGAGAGTTAGTGAGTATTATAAAAGGCAACTTGCTGAATTGGGGGCTGATTTGAATTCTCAACTAGATAGGGTGCGTGAAATGGAATTGCAGATGAGGTTTAGTGAGGGTGACGAAAAAAAGGAATTAATAAAAAGAATTGAAAAGCAAAGGAAGGGGCTTTTGAAGATGGCTGATGATGAGGTGACTGAGAAGATTTTAAGAGAACAAGAGTTTTCTTTGAGGGATACACATCAAAAGTATAGTTTAGATATTAACAATAAAGTGTTGAATACTACAGTTATTTACTATCCGGTGTTTTCGTTTAATTTATTCCTGAAAAATTCTGAATCAAAACGGTTGGTGGAGCTGGTTTATGATCCATTGATTCGTGATTTTGAAAATTTAAATTGTGACTCTTGTTCAGAAAAAATATCTGAGATTCTATTATGCTCCAATGGACATATTGTTTGTGAGAAATGTCTGACTCGATGCGGAGAATGCGGTAAATATTTTTGTAAGAGTTGTGTCTCAAGGTCTTGTGTTGCTTGTGGGAAAGCGTTGTGCAAAAATTGTTTAAACGTTTGTCGTGGATGTTCCAAGTTAGTTTGTAATACACATCTAAGGACCGATTGTGTTAGCGGAGAGAAAAGGTGCGTTATGTGCTTAAGATCGTGCAGCAGATGTCACGGGGTTGCTAGTGAAGCACATTTTGGAATATCAAAAGATGGAAGCAAGGTTTGTAACAAATGTCTAGGGAAAGAAAAGAGAGAAAGCATTTTGAAGGATGTGTTTGATTAGTTATTACTTATTATTGATGAAAAATGGTGAGTAAATTTATATATTGTTTGGTCTATATTCTTGTATGAAGCCGTATGCTTTAATTTTGTCAAATGATATTGTGAATCCAGAAGAAATGCTTCGGGTGACTGGAGCTGTTAGAAGTTATGTTGATGGAGTAAAAATCGGGATTACTTCTTCGATGGTTCCTGGGGTTGATATTTTTGCTAGGGCTAGGGATCGTGCGCGCGATGATACGGTTATTTTAGCGGATTATAAAGTCGCAGACATTGGTTTTCAGGAAAAAGATGGAAGTTGGAATGGGACTAATGAAAAGATTATTAGGGAGTTGTCGACTTCAGGGGTTAATTATATTACTTGTCATACCATACCTGGAATATCAAGTATTGAGGAAAGTGTGAAAACTGCTCATGCACATGGTGTAGGGGTTTTAACTTTACCTTACATGACACATAAAGGTGCGAATTTGTTTTTTGGGATGCCTTTTAATAATAGGCAACGGAAACATGTTGCTTTGGAGATTGAATCTTATGGAATAAAGAAAGGGGTAGAAAATCAGTGGCTTTGGAACGATATATTGTTTAAGGTTGAAAGTACTACTGACGTTATCTTGGCTTTGGGTAATCATTTTGGTGTTGACGGATTTATTGGTCCGGCAAATAATCCGGATGTGTTAAGGAGATATAGATATTTTACTGAAAGTGAAATTTGGTCTCCCGGATTTGGGAGGCAAGACCGACAAGGAAGGGATTTGGAGACGCAAATTAGAGAGTGGGCAGAAGTTGTTGGTCCTAACTCGGCAATGATTGTTGGTTCTTTAATTTATAAAGCAAATGATCCAGCTGCTGCGGCAAGAGAAGTGATGGAAATAAGAGATAAGGTTGTTTCTGAGCTTTAGATAATCTTTTAAATTCGTTTTTTCTAGTTGTTTTATTACGGGCCTGTAGTCTAGCGGATAGGATACCAGGTTTCGGCCCTGTTGACCGAGGTTCGAGTCCTCGCAGGCTCGTATTTTTTTAAAATTTTTATTTAGGCAGAAACTTAAGGTTTCGGCGAGCAATTCGTTTTGAATAACGTTAAGTTAAAGATTTTGTTATGAGATGCAAATTGTGAGTACCTGTTGAGGAGAGGTTCAAGTCCTCGCAGGCAGAGTATTTTTTTGAATGGTAAAGTTTATAAAATAGGATTTTTATAAATAGTTTTATGGCTATTGATGAAGTAATTAGGGGCAGTAAGTTTACTGGTGCTGGTGCATACGGTTGTATTCCTAGTTAGAGGAAGCTTTATTGATGTTTTTAGTATTTCAAGGATTATTGATGATTTTTATGAAGATAGGATTGAAAATGGATATCATTTTAATAGTGATGAAATAGGCTTGTTGGATAGGATGAGAGGTGATGCTGATTTATTTGAGAGAACAGTTAATGATGCAAAAAGTGATGAGCTAGGCTATTTGGTTGCTGTTTATTCTTTGCCTTATATTGAAAAAAGTAGGAGAAATGATGTCTAAAAAACATTTAAATATGGAAGAGTGTAGGTTATAATATGGCGAAGAAGAAGGAAACTTTTAATATTGATAAGGAAAATAATTTCTCGGAATGGTATAGTGAAGTATTGCAAAGGGCGGAAGTTACTGATATTAGGTATGGAGTTAAGGGTTTTGTGGTTATTAGGCCTTGGGGGGCTAGGATAATGGAGAAGATGTATCGTTTATATGAATCTGCATTGCAGGGGAGTGGGCATGAACCTAGTTTTTTCCCGACCGTTATTCCTGAAGAGAATTTTAAGAAGGAGGCAGGACATGTTGAGGGGTTTACCCCTGAGGTTTTTTGGCTTGAGAATAAACAGGGAGATGAAAGACTTGCTTTGAGGCCGACGTCTGAAACCGCTTTTTATGAGATGTATAATTTATGGATTAGGAGTTATCGTGATTTGCCATTAAAGATTTATCAGAGAGCAAATATTTTTAGGTATGAAACTAAGGCGACTAGGCCTCTGATTAGAGGTCGTGAATTTTGGTGGCTTGAGGCTCATGATTGCTTTGTTTCAAAAAAGGAAGCTGAGAAGCAGGTTCTAGATGATATTGAGATGACGGAAGCTGTTATGCATAATGTTTTTGGTGTGCCCTTTCTTCCAATGAAAAGACCTGAGTGGGATAAATTTCCTGGGGCGATTTATACGGTTGGGAGTGATTCAGTTTTGCCGGATGGAAAAATAATTCAACAGCCCTCTACTCATTTGTTGGGTCAGCATTTTTCAAAGGCGTTTGATGTTAAGTATGTTGATGAAAAAGAAAAAGAGAATTATGTATGGCAAACGTGTTATGGTCCAGCAATTTCAAGAATTTTAGCGAGTGTTATTTCAATGCATGGAGATAATAATGGTCTTATTTTGCCTTATACACTTTCTCCATATCAGGTTGTGATTGTTCCGATGTTTAGTGATGGGAAGGCTGAAGAGATTGAAAAAATAACAGAGAAAATTAGGGATGATTTAATGACGAATGGAATTGACGTTATGATTGACAAAACAGAAAAGAGGCCAGGAGAAAAATTTTATTTTTGGGAGATGAAAGGGGTTCCTTTAAGAATTGAAATGGGTGAAAGGGAGTTGGAGAAAGATGAGGTTAGTATTTTTATTAGGGATATTCGTGAGAAGGTGAATGTTAAAAGAAAGGGTTTGTCGGAGAAAATAAAAGAAATGGGTGTTGAATTTGATGTTCGGTTAAAGAAAAAGGCTGATTTGTTTTTTTCTGATAAGGTGATAAATTGTAAAAGTAAAAAGGATATTAAGGAAGCCTTAGATTCAGGAAAGATTGCTAGGTTTTGCTTTTGTTCTAGAGAAAAAGAGGGGGAAAAGTGTTCAGAATTTATTGAAAAAGAGTTGAGTGCTAGAGTTATGGGGACGATGGCTAACAAAAATGAAAAGGCTGTCGGGAAATGTCCTTTTTGTGGGGAGAAGGCTGGGTGTGTTATTTATGCGGGGAAGAGCTACTAAATTTTATAAAGTTAGATAATTATGTTTATTCTATGAGAAAGAGGGTGCAGTACATATTTTTTGATTTTGATGGGACTATTTCGGATGCTAAAAGGTTGACGTATGAAACATTAGTTGAAGTTTTGGATGAGATGGATTTTAAGATTAGTCGGTTGAAGTTGAAAAAATTGATGGGAGCAAAGATGCCGGAAATTTTGAAGGGTTTAGGGATTGGTTCAAGTTTGATTGATAAAATTAGAAAGAGTTTTTATAGAAATCTTGTAAAAAAAGCAAATTTGAATAACTTGAAATTGTGTTGTGATATTGAACCATTATGGGAATTGAAAAAATCAGGGACAAGGCTTGTTGTGTTGTCTAATGCAGAGAAGAGTTTTCTTAATGCTTCAATTAAAGTGTTGGGTATTAAAAGATTATTCTATAGGGCTTATGGGGCACACAAAACTTTGACTAAAGATGAAGTTTTGAAAAAGTTGTTTCGTAAATTTAGGATAAATTCAGAGGATACTATGTATGTTGGAGATAGGTTTAGTGACATTGAGTATGCTCATCAGGCTAAGATGCTTGCTGTCGCGATTCATAATAAATGTGCATGGTCTACAAAAAAAGAAATATTGGCTGAGAAGCCGGATTATATTATTAGCAATTTTGAGGATTTGAAAAAGTTGGTTGAATGTAACTTTTCTTTTGGAAAAAGAAAGTTAGTAAAGAAAAAGTAAATACTTTCTGAATAGGGAATGAATCCCTGTTAGAAAGGACTTATAATCGGATTATTCAAAAGAGAAGTTTTTTGGGATTATAATTCGCCGTTGATTTCTTTTTCTAATCTTTCAAGAAAATTTCCATAAAATTCTTGACGTTCTTTCCCAATTTGTTTTGCTTTTTTGGTATAAAGTTTGTCAACTATGTGTCTAATTTTTGTTTGATATTCTACTTGAGGACAATGTTTTGAATTGTCCTGAATTCTTCCATTGATTTTGCCGCCAAGGTTGTCTTTAATATATTTGTCAAGGTCTATATTTCTGTAAATGTGGGCATTGTTTTTTCCTATCCATACGAAGGTTCGAGCGACTCCGATAGCTCCGACTACATCAAGCTTGTCTGCGTCAAAAAGAATTTTGGCTTCAATTGTTTGTGGTCTGTTCTCAGTTTTTGAACGGTGAGAAATTATGCAGTCTTGAATGTGCCTTATCTTATCCTCTGGAAAGTTTAACTCTCGTAAAATTGGGACTGCCATTTGTGAGCCTAAAATTGCGTGGTCAGTGTTGCCCGTGGGATCTTCATCTTCTTTTACTCTAGCGATGTCGTGTAGTAATACTGATGCTTGTAATATGTTCATATCAAGGTTTTCATCTTTTGCAAGGAGGAGAGCAAGGTTGTAGACTCGCATTATATGGTCCATATCATGGGCAGAACAAGAAAGCTCTTCTTCAACAATATCTTTTATTTTTTGAATTTTTTCTTCCATTTTATGAAAGGTGAAAAGGATGCTTACTTTTAATTGTTTTGCGTGATATATGTTAAGTTTTTATTTGTTCTAATGCTTTTGTTATGTTGAGTTCGAGGTCTTGATTTTTATTTAGGAATTTTTTGAAAAGATTTTGGACTTTTTTGTTTCGTTTTGGTTTTGCGCCTTTACTTTGAGTTAATTTAGAGTAAACTTCTATTTCTTTGTCGGAATGAAAATATAATGGTCGAGAAATTTTATCTTTTGGAGATGGTCCTTTGAACTTTCCTTGTAATATGTTTTGAAATATTTGTTCGGCTGCGTCTGAAGAATTCTCGCTTGAGATGTTTGAAATTTTTGAATATTTAACTTGGAATTTTGTTTCTAAAATTTTTTTTAAGATGATTGTGTTGACGTCGTTTTGTTTTTTAATTTTGAATATTTTTGTTTTTGGTAGCATTTCATATTTACGGATGGTTTTGAATACTTTTTTTTCGAAGTATGTGATGAAATCTTTTTTATTGAGTTTTCTTTGGTTTGTGAATTCCCAAATGTGGTTTTGTGCCATTTTATTATTAGTAATGAAGGGTTTAAGAGAGTTTTGGAACTATTTATTTTAAAAAAATTATTTTTTTCTAAAAATGAATTATAAAAAGAAGGTTTTGGAATATAAATATTTAAATAATTGTTTTGGTGAATATTTTATAATGGGGCTAAGTGATTGCGATGAAACCCTTTCAGTTTTAGAAGAGGTTAGGGAAAGTTCTTTGGATGACACTGTTGTTATGTCAAGGGAGGGAAATCAGGATGATTCTTGTTGGATTCCTTTTGATGAATTAAGGAAGAGGGTTACTAATTATTGTATTCGAATGGATGAAGATCCAGGTGTGTCAAATTATCATGTAGATGATTCTAGATGCTATAAGATAATTTCTGCTTTGGACACTAAAAACAGAAGAGTTGTTTTGCCTGATATTATTCGTGGCCGGTTTATCGATGTTGTAGCTTATGCGGTGAAACAAGAAGGGTTTTATGCTGATTTTGGGCGAAGTGTGGATACTAGAAGTTCAAACAATGGTTACTTGATTGGTATTGGATTTGAAAATGAAAGTTTGATTGATGTTGATAGAGTGGAATTGTTTTAAATATTAGTCTATTTGCTCTGTTGTTGAAAAGAAATCTTTTTTGATTTTTATTATGTGGTCTACAAATCCTTCTATTTTTTGTTCATGTGAGACTAGGATTAATTGTTTTGTTTTTAGTTCGCTAAATAAATCTCGCATTTTGTCAATTTGTTCTGAAGCAAATCCATCGGTGGGTTCGTCTAAGATTACTAAATCTTTTGTTTTGATTTTTGATAGCATAGAATTTAAAACTTGGTTTAGGGCTAGTCTATAGCTTAGAGCAACTGCTGTTCTCTCGCCGCCGGATAAGAAATCATAATCCATTTCGTAATCTTGGTTGGCAATTAATGGTGTGAAGTCTTCATTAAGTTTTACGTTTAGATTGTCTGAGACTAGAAAATTGAACCAATTAGAAAATATGTTTGAAAA
>CAZXBY010000003.1:0-19453 GCA_964639055.1 Candidatus Woesearchaeota archaeon | reverse complement strand
ATCCTTTTGTATGGGAATAAATTTATTTCTGCACCCGTGCAATAAAATATAAATTAACAGAACATTTGGTTCGTTGGATTGAAATAATTGATAACAATGGAACAATAGACAGAAAAGGACGAACCGAAACTTCAGACTATTGTGGAATGGAAGGTATAACTGGACTAATAGTCAAAGCCTGCTTAAACTTAGTCAATATAAAAGAACGAACCGCAACACTAGTAAAACTCAACAACATAGACAAAATCTCCGAAACCCTACAGCATATAAAACAAAACAAAAATGTTTCAATGATAGAATTCCTAGACAAAAAAGTTTCATCAATAATTAACCTCTCAAACAATTACCACCTAATAGTTGAATACGAAGATAATTCAGGCCTATTAAAAAATTCTGAATACAATGAATTAATGAAAAAACGAAACTTCATATACCCCAAACTAGCCGAAGAAGGATATACAAAAATAGAAGACCCAGTAATCATGACTAACAAAATTGATACTCTATTAAACTTTCTCGAAAAAAAAGAAATCCCCACTTACGGCCACATTTCTATCGGCATCCTTCACCCCTGCTTCAACTCTCAACAAGAACAATATATTCCCGAGATGATGAAACTCGTCAAAAAACTCAGCGGAAAAATCTCAGGAGAACATGGAATAGGAATACTACAGAAAAAATTCGTAGACCCAAACGACAAAAAGATACTACAAAACATAAAAAAACGAACCGATCCACAAAATAAATTTAACATGGGAAAAGTAATATGAACGAAGAAATAGACTACCAAAAAATAAAGCAAGACAAAATTCGAGCTAAAAATCTTATTGAAGAAGCAAGTGCTATATTCGACAAATGCACAAAATGTGGAATGTGTAAATCTTTGTGTCCAGTCTTTAAAGCAATCCGTGAAGAAAAATTCTCCCCAAGAGGAAAATCAATCATACTCCAAGAAAAAATTTTAGACGAAATCTTGTTCGAATGTAATCTATGTAAAGCTTGCGAACAAACATGCCCCCTTAATTTGAAAATATGTGACGCTATCTTGAAAGCTAGAGAAGCTATGGTATTAAAAGACCGAAGCTTGGAATCCAATCAAGAAATGATAAAAAATATTATTGAATCCGGCAACCCTTTCGGCAAAAACGAACCTAACAAAGACGGCAAATTATACTGTTGTTAAATCAATAATCCCCTTCTTTCAGCCTCAGATTCAAAGCACGCAATCTAACATTAATAAAACACCGCACATTCTCACATTCTGTTCCATCTTCGTCGGCAATTCTTTGAAGAGTTTTCCCTTCCTTATATCTCGCATCAAGAATCCTTCTCTCTCTAGGATTCAACCTATCTAAAAGCCCCGACACAGCTTGCAGCATCCATTCACTAAAAAATGGTACATCCTCTTCATACGCAACTTCCTCCATCTCTCGTGAATCCATAAACTCTACAGAATAATTAAATTGGCCCCTTTTCAATATTTCACCACGAGTTCCTTCTTCACTTTCAAGAAGTCCCCCTTTAGTATACCCAGCTTTTCTCAAAATAGCATTCGCCTTTTTAATCGCATCTCTTTCCTTCCATATCTTATCAACATCATTCAAATAACCACGAACATTATCATATCCCTCCGCTCGAGCTGACATCTCTATGAAAACATCTTCAGGTAAAGAACTATCACAAAACCTTGCATAATCAGCACGACCAGCAAACCCTCTTTTTCTAAGACAAGCTTCCTGATAGTCTAAAAAATCTTTATAACCATTCCTCTTCGCGAACATATTATCATAATCAACAACTCTATCACATCCTGCACCATGTGCAACAAAAATAGTCGCCACCTTAGGTCTTGAAAATCCAAACTCTTCAACAATTTCCGCAACATTAAGTCCCTTCTTTTTCAATTCAACAATTTTATCAAAATCTCTCATTTTAATTTTTTTAAAGAACCTTATTCTTTTTTGATAGCATCAACTGCAACATTATGATCTTCTATTTCTGTTTCTAGATCTCCATTACGTAAAGGCCTAATTAGAAGTGACAATTGATTTGCTCCAACTCTCAACCTTGTAGGTACATTTTTTTCTAATCTTATATGGTCTCAAACAGAAACAACCGAAGGCAAAAAATCAACAATTCCCCCTTCATCATATACCCTATAAACAACACCATCAACTCTAGTTCCATTAGATCGAACACTTACAGGCATATCCTGATAAAGAGTCCAAACTGTATCCCCTTTTTCATTATTCCCACCATAACCTATTTTTGCCATAACAAAAAACAAACAAAACACATTTTAAACCTTTCTACAAGGTAACCACTTTAAAGTGACCAATAACTATTCCCTTCTACCTCAATAATAATTTTAAAGTAACCCCCCTCCTACTTTTTTAAGTCAAAAATGGTAAATTTAACACCTGGAATGCAACAATATATGAATATCAAAAATGCACATCCCGATTGCATCATTTTATTTAGAATGGGCGATTTCTATGAAACCTTTTTTGAAGACGCAAAAACAATCTCAAGAGAACTTGAAATAACTTTAACTTCCCGTGGAAAAGGTGAATCACGTGCCCCTTTGGCTGGAATTCCTTACCACGCAATACAACCTTACATTGCTAAACTCGTAAAAAAAGGTTACAAAGTCGGAATTGTCGAACAAACCGAAGACCCAAAACACGCAAAAGGCTTAGTCAAACGAGACTTAGTTAGAATCATAACCCCAGGAACTGTTGTTGAGTCAATAATTCTTGAACAACATAAAAATAATTATATCTTATCCCTCACAAAAGAAGATAACAAAATAGGAATAAGTTTCTGTGATATATCAACGGGTGAATTTTTATGCACTGAAATCTCAGAAAAACATTTAATAAACGAAATAAAAAGAATAAATCCCGCAGAAATCATTTATCCAGAACAACTTGAACATTCAAAAATAATCGAAGAAATAAAAAACAACAAGTATACCACAAACAACTTTCCTGACAGATTCTATTTTTACGAATACGCAACAGAAACGCTAAATGCTCATTTTAATGTCTTAAACCTTGAAGGATTCGGAATAAAATCAAAACTAGAAATCAATTCCGCAGGCGCTCTTCTAAACTATCTCAAACAAACCCAAATGAATGCTTTAACACACATTAATACAATCAAAAAATATCAAACAAATAACTTCATGTCACTCGACGCAAGCACAATCAAAAATCTTGAACTACTACAAAATTTAAACAACAAAAATGAAAACGCTACACTCTTAGAAGTTATTGACCAAACAATAACCCCCATGGGCAAACGACAAATCAAAAAATGGATAACATCCCCCTTACTTGATAAACAAAAAATAGAAAAACGTCTTGAATCAGTTGAAGAACTTAAAGAAAAAATAATTTTAAGACAAGACATCATTGAAGACTTAAAAAACGTTTATGATATCGAACGACTAATCGGACGAGTAGCATATGGAAACGCAAACCCAAAAGACATTGTCGCACTAGGAAATTCGTTAGAACACATCCCAAAAATAAAACAACATCTTGAACAAACAAATACAGAATTATTACGAACAATGTCAAACCTTCCCGATTTATCCATACCACAAAACATAATAAAAAAATCAATCAAAGACGAACCATCCACAATAACGCGAGAAGGAAACATGATTAGAGAAAATTATAACTCTGAATTAGACGAACTAAGAAACTTATCAACAGACGCTAAAACATATCTAGCCGAACTAGAAGAAAAAGAAAGTGAAGAAAGTGGTATAAAATCTTTAAAAATAAAATATAACAAGATCATTGGATATTTTATTGAAGTAACAAAATCTAACCTACATCTAGTTCCTGAACACTTTATTAGAAAACAATCACAATTAAATTCAGAACGTTTCGTAACCGAAGAACTAAAAAGTTTAGAATCGAAAATACTTGGCGCCCAAGAAAGAATATATGAACTAGAATTAGAATTATTTCTAGATGTTATAGCTCAACTAAACGAATATACAACAGACATCCAAAAATCAGCAAACAATATAGCTACAATAGATTGTATAACATCCTTTTCCCAAATCTCTCAAGAAAAAAATTACACAAAACCCATTTTTAATACCGAAGGAATTTTTAATTTAATTAACTCCCGTCATCCCGTTATCGAAGCATTTAGCAATGTTGATTTCATACCCAACAACTGCAATCTCTCCAACAACAAACGAACTATGATAATAACAGGACCAAACATGGCAGGAAAGTCCACATATTTAAGACAAGTTGCCCTAATCACCCTAATGGCCCAAGTCGGATGTTTCGTTCCAGCAGATTATGCCAACCTACCAATAACGGACAGAGTATTTTCACGAATTGGAGCATACGACGACTTAGTAAATAGCCAATCCACTTTCATGGTAGAAATGAATGAAACAGCAAACATCCTTAATAATGCAACCAAAAATTCCTTAGTAATTCTAGACGAAATCGGACGAGGCACATCAACCTTTGATGGAGTAAGCCTAGCCTGGGCAATAACCGAGTACCTAAACAACACAATACAATGTAAAACTCTTTTCGCCACTCACTATCATCACCTAAACAACATGAGTAAGAAATTTCCAGAAATAACCAACCATAACATAAGCGTAGACGAAACCGAAGAAAAAATAATTTTCCTCCGAAAAATAGTCAAGGGAGGAACAGACAAAAGTTATGGAATACAAGTTGCAAAATTAGCCGGTATCCCTGAAAAAGTAATCGCAAACGCCAAATCAATAATGAACAAAATAGAATTAGAAGATAAAATCGCAGAAAGAATTAACTCACAATCAATTGAAAACTCAAAAACTATACAAAACACAATAACCGACGAACTTGACAAGCAATCAATCCCCTTAACTCCTCAAAAAATAGATATTGAATCTCAAAAATATTCAAATAGAAATTTAGAAAAAACTGACAATAAAGAACAAAATGATAAACATATTTCAATCCCACAAAATATCAACAACAATGCCAACCAACCCCTTTCAAACAAAAACTCAAACGAAAAAATAGAAAATTTAGAAAACGAAATCTCAGAAATAAAAAAACTACTTAACAAATTAACAGAATCAAAAACCGAGACAAAGAAAGAAGAAACAAAATCACAACACGAAAATCTACAAGAATTTTTCTAAATCAACACAATCAATACCTGAACAAGCCCTATCAAGAATCCCAATAAACCACCCATCCATGTTACAAATGATAATTCCTTTTTCACAACCTTCAAAATAATTCGCTCTAATTCTTCATTTTTTAAACCATTAATCTCTTTCTCAATGGCATCCTTAATAACATCTAAAATCTTATCACCAAAAAAGGGAATGGCTTCCAACTTTTTAACACTAGGTGGTAAAACACAAATCGCAGCATCACTAATATTTTTAGCAAGAGCTTTTTTTCTTTTAGGTATTATACCCTGAAATCCAAAAATCTTACGCCGAGGATGAAATAACATTTTTATAGCAATATAATTAGTAAAATAACCAATAATAAAACCAATTAACGGAATCAAGCATAACTTCCACATTTCCATAATAAATTAAAACAAAACCAATATTATAAAATTATCTAGAACTATATTTTCTACTATCTTCAAAATATTGATTCAAATAAACATTATAATCCAACCCCTCTGCCCTACATCCTTCAGCAATAGCTCTACAAACCATACGACTACAACTTTTTTCACCACCTTTAGAATCAACAGGCTGCATCGCTTTTTTACGAACAAAAGCTCTCATTAAATCCTCTAATGTACCCATCTAATATATTGAAAATCTAATAATATAAACTTAATTAACCCAAAAGCACCACTTCGACTAACCAAACATTTAAATATTTCGACCACCTAAAATAAATTATGCAAACAAAAACTAGTATACTCGTCAAAAACGAATTTACTAGTTTAAACTTTGGATTCTTTTATTTTTATTGGTAAAAATAAATCTGTTAGGATTTTCAGATTTATTTAACATTAACACAATATAAGTCTGACTTCTAACTTTTGAATCCAAAAATAAACTAAAATAAAACCGACATAGTTGGAACTTTAAAAAACAAAAATGCCACAAACATTAGAAACACTAATAAATAAAGAAGAAAGACTAGTTCTAATGGAAAATAAAGGAATATTACCGACACCTTACCAACTTAAAAAAGAATCTCCATTAACAGAAATCACAAAAAGAACAGTATACTATGGAAGAACTGATATTTCAAAAGTTTTAACACAACAAGATTCACGTTTTATAATAATCACAGGCCCATGTTCAATCGACAATACAGACGCAGCAATAGAATATACACAAAAACTAAAACAGCTCAAAGAAGAAGTAAACGACAAAATACTTTTGGTTATGAGAACCTATTTTGAAAAACCACGAACAACTTTAGGATGGAAAGGATTAATTTACGACCCAGACAGAGATGAATCATATAATATGCAAAAAGGCCTAGAAATAGCAAGACAACTTTTATTAGACATTGGAAATCTAGAAATCCCAACAGCAACAGAATTCCTAAATCCACTAATCGCAGACTATATTAGTGACTGCATATCATACGGAGCAATCGGAGCCAGAACTTCAGAATCGCAAACACACAGAGAACTAACCTCAAGTTTACCAATGCCAATTGGCTTCAAAAACACAACAGAAGGCAACGTACCAACAGCAATAGCATCAATTCTAGCAGCAAATACAGACCAAACATATTTAGGACTATCAGAAAACAATAATAGAGAAATAGTAACCACACCCGGAAACAAAGATGCACACCCTTTATTAAGAGGTGGCAACATTGGAACAAACTACGACGAACAATCAATTCAACAAACATTACAACTCTTACAAGCAAGTAATCTTCCACAAAGAGTAATTATAGATTGTAGCCACGCAAATTCAAACAAAAAAGCAGAAAATCAACCTTTAGTAGCACTCAATGTCACCCAACAAAGATTAACAAATCCATATATCTCAGGCATAATGTTAGAATCGTATCTCGTTCACGGGAAAGGGAAACAATATGGACAATCCAAAACAGATGAATGTATAGACTGGGAAACCACAGAAAAATTAATCAGAGACATATATTCTTTACTTTAACCCAAATACACAAATGCTCATTCAATTCAAAAATATGCGCAATGGGAGAATTGAACTCCCGTCTCAACGTTGGCAACGTCACGTTCTACCACTAAACTAATCGCGCAAACGATTTTCTTCTAAGCGAGAAGTTTTCGAGCTCTCTTTAGAGAAGCGCCCTTAACTAATCGCGCAAACGATTTTCTTCTAAGCGAGAAGTTTTCGAGCTCTCTTTAGAGAAGCGCCCTTAACTTTATCGCACAAGCACTATTAAACAATCCTACAACTTCTACTTTAAAAATTTTATCATACACCACTCCACCAAAAACCCCCTTTTTTTACTAAATAAACCTCAAATTTCCTTCTCTTTTAACTCTAAACAACAGCTTTATATAGCCATAATAGCTATGATTTTTACTCAAGAACGCTAGAAAAACAACTTTTTCTAGAACTTCAAGGGAAAAAACGTATAAGGGAGAACAAAGAATATGGAAGAACGAGAAATGCATAAAGCAACTTGCGCTGACTGTGGAAAAGAATGTGAAGTACCATTCAAACCAACAGAAGGAAAACCAGTTAGATGTAACGATTGCTTTCGAAAAAACAGACCTCAAAGAAGCTTCAATGACCGTGGTGGTAACAGAAACTTCGAGAGACGTCCAAGAGAAATGCACAAAGCAAAATGCGCTGACTGTGGAAATGAATGTGACGTACCATTCAAACCAACAGAAGGAAAACCAGTATATTGCCAAGATTGTTTCGCAAAACGAAGAAATTAATTGAAAAATTAATTTCACACCCTTTTTTTTTATTTTTTTAATACTTTTTACCCTTGATGAACAGGAGTTCGATGAGATACTTGTGGATTATACTTTCAAACAATATACTTTTTTAAAAAACCTTTTATACCACAAAATACTTTATTTAGAAGATGAAAAAAAAAGGTGAAAAAAATTCTTATCAAGAATTTAAAAAAGAACATCCTAGAATTTCTAAAAAAATCAGAAAAACTCTTAAAATAAGTATAAAAGAAGGAAGCTTCGCATCAATATCAAATGGACTTGGAGCAACTTACTTCGCACCATTTGCACTTGCAATGCAAGCAACGACTTCTCAAATAGGAATTTTAAGTGCAATAGCTAATCTTGTCCCATCTGTTTCTCAGTTAGGTTATTGCAAACTCATAGGAAAATATTCTAGAAAAAAAATCATCATAACCGGAGTAGCCTTAAAAGCACTACTTTGGATACCTATAATGCTAACCGCATTACTTTATTTTAACAATATTCCTTCAGCCATCTGGATATTAATAGCATTAACCAGCATATTCTATACCATCGGTGGTGCCGTTCACCCAGCATGGTTTTCACTTATGGGTTCACTCGTTCCCGAAAAAGAAAGGGGAAAATACTTTTCTCAACGAAACAAAGCCGCACAATTTTTTGGAATTATAACAATGATCGCCTCCGCAATTTTTCTAGATTATATGAAAAAAATAAACTCAATAGCAGGCGAAACAATTGCATATACCCTTCTCGGCTTTGCAATACTCTTCACGCTAGCAATGATAATAAAATTATACAGTATAATACTCTTAAAAAATCACTATGAACCAAAATTAAAAATCACAAAAAAAGATCAATTGTCATTATTAAAATTCATCAAAAGTTCTAAACATAACCCACTAGGTAGATTCGCTCTCTTCAACGCATGTTTCTGGATTGCTATCGGAATATCCAGCCCATTCTTTGTAGTATATATGCTAAAAAATCTAAATTTTTCTTATACATGGTATGTTTTAGTTGTTATTTCCTCAATAATTTTTCAAATAATTTTTCTAACACTCATGGGAAAAATATCAGACCGATTCGGGAATATCATTCTTACTAAAATCTCAACAACATGCATAGCACTAACCCCTCTAGCCTGGGCAATCTCATACTTTATCCCTGGAGACCTAATAGTAAAACTATACCTTATCTTTTTCGCACAATTAATAAATGGAATTGGTTGGGCGGGCTTCAGTCTCGCAACAAACAACTTCGTTTATGACTCAATGAACCAAGCAAGACAAGGTTACGCTCTAGCATATATGAACCTATTATTAGGAACTGGGGCTTTTATTGGTGCAATCATTGGAACAGCTTTAATCAAATTAAACATTTTCTCAATAAATATAATAATTATCGTATTTCTAATATCCTTCATCGCACGAGCTTTAGTAGTTCTAATAGGGTCACCATACCTAACAGAAGTGAAAAAAGTGAAAAAATTCACACCTTACTTCCTTGTCCATGAATTCCATCCATTAAAAGAAACAATAACCGAAGTTCACCACCTAAACCACCTTGGGGCTAAAATCATACACTACGACTAATTTTTCTCTAATTCTCATTCTCCAACACATTTAAATATCCAAAAAATATTTAAGGAATATGTTAAAACAAAAATGCCCTAATTGTGCAAAAAAAATAGAAAAAAAATACCATTTTTGCCCATGGTGTGGAAAATCTATAAAACAACACAAAGAAAAAGAAGAATTCGGATTACTTGGAAGAACAGATAGAATAGACAATCAAGAAGCTTTCACCCCAAAAACCCAACAATTACCTTTTAATCTTGACAAAATAATGGGTGGATTAATCAAACAAATAGAAAGAGAACTTTCAAGCTCAAACAACGAAAATGGAATTCCAAGAGGATTTAATATAAAAATTCAAACAGGAAATCCAAACCAACAAGGAATAATGACACAGACCCCAGAAAAAAAAATGCCAATTCAAAACATTTCAGAAGAAGAAACAAGTAGAAGACAAACTCTTCCAAAACAAGAGGCAGAATCAAAAGTAAAAAGATTATCTGACAAAATAATATATGAAATAAATGTACCAGGTATAAAAAACAAGGAAGACATTATCATTACAAAACTTGAACAAGGCTTTGAAATCAAAGCATATACAAAAGATTACTGCTACATAAAAACAATTCCACTACAAATAGAAATTATCGGATTCACGATAAAAGACAACAAGCTCATCGTTGAATTAAAGAGTTAATTTAGCTATTAAATCTCTCCCAAATTTTATAAAGTCATTTCACTATTAAGTTCTATGAAAAAAAGAGGACAACTAACCCTATTCGTAATAATAGCAATAATTGTTGTAACCTCCATCATTAGTTATTTTATATTCTCAAACCAATCTCCAAAAGACCTTAACACAAACTTTCTAAACGGAAAAAATCTAAATACAAATTTAAATACCGTCAGAACAAACATTTTTGATTGTATCGACATAACAACAGAAGAAGCAATACTAATAGTTTCCCTACAAGGAGGTTATTACGAAAAACCAGAGAAATATAACGAGCAACAATTCGGATTTTTTCCATATTATTATTATGAAGGAGAATATTATATGCCAACACAAGAAAAAATAGAAAAAACAATCTCAAACTATATAGATACTAATTTACTTGAATGTATCAATGTAAAAAACTTTCCTTTAGAAATAAAATTAAGTCCCATAAAAACAACAACAAAAATTCAAGACAAAGAAGTTATTTTTCAATTAGACACAACCCTTACAATTTCACAAAACGAAACAATAAATTTAATTGAATTAAAAGAAAAAGAATTCACTCAAATTTCAAAAATAAAAGGAATGATAGAAATCGCTCAATATCTAACAGAATACCACAAAAAAGATCCAAAATACTATTGTATGAATTGTGTTGGATTAATGGCATACGAAAGAGAACTTGATATAAATATTTTCCCATTCACAGAAAACAATACACTCCAAGTAATTATTAGTGACAACCAAAAAAGCTCTCTTTTTCCTCATATGTTCATATATCTAAATAAATATACAGGAGAAGAAAAGTCTCCCAGATTCGATGATTAAATTAATAAATAAAAACACCTTTAAAACAATATGAATTCAACAAAAATAATTTCAATCATATTATGTCAGATTCTCTTACTTTCAGTTATAGCATTTGCTCAAAGTGCAGATACCCCACCTAAAGAAGAAACAAATGATTTTAACCCTGAAAAAATATTAAATGATAATAAAGACAGTCTTGAAGAATTAAGTAAATTAGCCGAAACTTTGGACCTAGATAAATCAAATAAATTATTAGATTATATTGGGAAAAACATTAATGGAGACAAATTAAAAGATGAAAAATTAAGATTATCTGCCGAATACATTACCCAAAAAATAATCACAACAAAAGCCGGAAGAGAACTCAACTTCAAAGTCGATGAAAAAGCAAAAATAGAAGGACTTTCAATCTCTGAAAAAGATAGCAAAAACACACTAACCCTCAAGATAAAAGATAAAACTTTCAATATTCCCCTAAACGACTTATCCGAAAAAATCCTAGGAATAAACGTCAGAGAAGACGGCGTAGCCTATCAAGTCAACAAAGAAGGAACAGAAGAAATTAGAATAAACGACCCCGAATTTGAACTAATCGAAGAAGATGATAAACTCTTTTTAAAAAATTACAAAGGACTTGATGGAGATGAACACAAATTCGAAATCTCCTTCACAGGTGGAGGTCGAGTAACAATTGAAAATAATGGAGACATCGAATTTTCAGGAGGAGCAGTAATTTTTGACCCTGCAACAAAAACTTCATTCAAAATGAAAGACCCAGCAGGAAAACCCGGATACATCAATTTTTACAAAGAAGGTCACACAATAAGAACAATTGGAAACAACATGATAGTAGGTAAAGAAGACGGACTAAGTATTGACATTAAAACAAAAAATGAAAAAACTCTTTTTATGATATCAAAAGAAGGAATAACAAAAGAAGGATACAGCGACTTCCCCTCAAAAACAGACAAAACCAGTTCGCTTCTAATAGACCCCGAAAAAAAACATATTTATGTTCCGGAAGACACCGATATTATAGGACTACTTTCTGACAAAGAAAATGGATACAGACTCTTTGGAATACCAAACATGCCCCAAGGAGGAATATTACTTAACGGAACCGCAGGATTTGGAGGAGGAGAAGTAACAACGACTGGAAAAGGCGACAATTCAATTCCCGGGAATGGCGGTGGTGGTGGTGGCGGCAGCGGTGGTAGTAGTGGTGGAGGACTTGGAGGAAAACTTAATGCAATCTTACCATTCTTACTAATAGGAGGAGCAATACTCGCAGCAGCATTATTACTTGGAGGGAAAAAAGACAAAGGCTCATCATACGACGACCAAAATAAATCTAGCGAAGAATACACAAACAATAATGAAAACACAGGTTATAACGAAGAAGAAATAACAACAGGTAAAAAAGCTACTACAAAAACCCCAACAATACAAAGTACATATGATAAAAAATAATATTAATCCTAAATATATAATCCCTTATCATTTATTTATTCTCTCACAATCTTTATTTAAGTCCATCTCTCCTTAATAAGTAGGGGGAATTAATTCAAAAGAACAAAGCTAGAAAAAAATTGTAATATCAAAGTTTACTTTTTCCAGACAAAGCCTATTAAATCAAACTCTTCAAAATATCAATCTCTTTAGAAGAAATAGTTGTCCCCTTAAACTTCAACCCATATAACAACGCATCCAAAACATCTTTACCCTTACCTAAATCAATTAAATCTTTTTTATATGCAATATAAATCAATTCAGCAGACCTAACAAATTTATAATTACCCAAAGTTAAAATCAAATCAAAATTTGAATCCAAACCACAATGCAACTTTCTCTCTATCAATTTCTTTAAATCATTTGGAGCTTCAAACAACATTCTCGTACTCCTCTCATCAATAACAATCAAATTATTACACTTACATAAATTAGAAAAAGCAAGACAATCCGCTTCCCCTTCATGTATAATCTGAATTTTTTCTCCTGTTTTAATGGACCTTAAAACTCCATTTGTTAATTTCGTAATCCTATTCCTCTCTTTTAATAATTCAGGAGCAGAAACGAACTCACTTGACATCTTAAAAATCCCTTTATCCAACAAGTTCTTAACCTTAATAGCTTCAAGCTTAAATCTCTTTATCTTCATTGGTTTATCAATAACCTCTCGTTTTACAGCAGGTGTCAACACAAATTCACATTCACATTCTTTTTTTAATTTTTCAAACAAAGGCAAAAGCCCATTCATCGCCATCGAAATAATCGGCCCCGCATCAAGAATTAAATATTTCATCCAAAAAAATCCTCCACATATTTCACTCTTTCCTTTTCAGGCAAACTTATAGCAACTCGTGCCTCACTAATTTTCGATTGACCAATATACGAAGACAAATCCCATAAACTAA
The DNA here is from genome assembly GCA_964639055.1 of Candidatus Woesearchaeota archaeon. Lineage (GTDB taxonomy): Archaea > Nanobdellota > Nanobdellia > Pacearchaeales > GW2011-AR1 > JAGVXH01. Next base: position 6,026 of record CAZXBY010000003.1, on the reverse strand, counting down.
CCCCCAGAAGATTAGCAGTTTGCTGTACCGAAAGACCATGTTCATACAACTTAAACGCCTTATTAATTTCAGCTTTTCTAAAAACATCCTTCACATAGCTCCCCAAGTTACCCGAAAAAGTATTCAAAACCTGTCTAATCTCACCCGCATACAAAACCAAATCTTGTCTATTTCCTTCCTCTCCCGCCTTAATCATCAAATCCAAATTTTTGACTAAATTATTATAAAAATCACTCCACCCCTCCATCTTCATATAACTCTCCCTCTGGAAAATCTTTGACAATGCATAAACTAAAACAGCCACAATAATATTTGTTGAATCCTGACCTACAGCAGCAGAATGAATCGTTTCATTAGACAAATATCCCAACTTCGCAAAATCATTATTAGATATTGCTACCCTTGCCCCTTTTAAAACTCTAACAATATTACTAAAATCATCCTCACGCTCAATAGTTTCTACATCATCAACACCTTTCTTCATTAACTAATACATGTGCTTAATTATTTAAATGTTCCTTCACACATCATTATAATGGAAATATTACTCGACACAAACTTTATTTTAACATGCGTAAAATCAAAAATAGACTTTGCTCAAATAGCCGAAAAAATAATAGATGAAAAAATAACTTGGCTCATTCCACAACAAGTATTAAATGAAATTGGAAATATAAAAGACAGAAAAAGCACAAAAAAAGTTGATAAAGAATCTGCAGAATTATCCTTTCAAATACTTCAAGTAATAAACCATAAAATAATAGAACTTAATAAAGATAGAAATGTTGACATCGCAATTGTTAATTACATACTAAATAAACCAATCGTATTAGCAACCCTAGACAAAAGACTCAAACAAAGAGTCCCAAATAATAAAATCTTAACTATTAGAGGAAAAAGTTATTTAGAATTAATTTAAATAATAACTTTGTCCAAAGTTCTCTTAAAATAATTCTTTTTTGTTCACTCCTTTTTTGTTCTCAATTTTTTTCTTAACCATATTGCCCTATTTTTCCGAAGTTTTAGTTAAGGAAGATACTAACGTTTTTGATTTATTATTCCCCCTTAATTAATAGGGGGAAGGTAAGAAATTAAAAAGATAGAAGAATAAGCAAATAGATTTTAATTAAAGCGGGAATAGTTCAAATTATATAAAGAAACAAGTATATAATCAATAAAAAGAATATCATCTAACTTCGAAATCATATCCCTAAATAATCCTAAAAATACTCCAACCCAACTACAACAATTCTTAAAAATCACTTTAACCTCCCCATTTTATGTCAATACTAATAAAAGAAAAAAACCTAGAAGAAATTCAAAGTAAGCTCCTCCAAATGAATACTGACTTAAATAAACTTTCATACTTAGAATCAGCCCTAAAAGAACAAGGTTTCTCTTTTGAAATAAAAAGACATCTCTGGGGATTAACCGCAAAGTTATATGAAGACAGAAAAATGCTTGAAAAAGCCGCAAAGGCAATGGCCAATAAAGCCGCAATGGAAATCACTCAAAAAGAAAGAATAGAGTCATACCTAAAATCAGCAGAACTCTATGCAAAATGTGGCAAAGTTGATGAAGCTGAAAACATTTTTATCAGAGCGACAAGAGAGTCAACCACTGAACAACAAGCCAAAATAAAATTAGCCCAAAAAAACATATACCTAACCTTCGCAAAAGAACTAGAAACAAACAACAAAAAAGCCTCAGCACTAAAATTTTACGAAAAATTAATAAAAATGAAAATCGACCCATTAGAAAAAACACTAATCAAACAAAAACTTTTTTCAACATACAAAGCACTCGGAATGTTTAGAGAAGCAAAATTAATAGAAAGCGCTTAAAAAATCTCTTTACATATTTTATCTAACAACTTAAATCATCAAAACTTTTTTTATGAAACAAACACCTCATAACTTAATCCGATTAATTTTATTCTCCCCATATTTTAGACTTTGTGCACCTTAATAAATAGGGCGCAAATTTCAAAAATAATATTTAGTTAAAGAATAAAAGAAAAACCACTCAAGATTACACTAAAAAGACCTCATTCTAAAGCTTTTGGCTTTGAAGTTACGAATAAAACCTAGCAATCCATTAGAGCAAGGAGAATCTTCTTAACACAACATTAAACATTACCAACTAAAATATTAAAAAAAAAAGAAAAAAAGAAAAAAAGATTTTTTATTCTTCGACTTCTTCTGCGAAATCAAAATCACCTGAGTCTAAATCTTCTATATCACCCATTTTTTGAAATAAGAGACTAACAGATTATTCGTCCCCATCCCCGAGCTCAAAAGAATCATCAAATTCTTCACCCTCAGAATCCTTGTCATCGTCGGACTTTTCCATTTTAATTACAATTCATATACCCCTCAACTTTATAAAAGTTATGCTAAAAAAACATAACAATCAAATTTTAGCTATATTCCTCCCTCAGCATAATCTAAACTCTTTTCACAAGAAAATTTTAAAAGCACTCTTCCCATAAACTACATATGGCCAAAATATCAGAAAAAAAAATAGAAGCATATGCCCTAGAAAATGCAATAAAACACGACGGAAAAGCCAACCAAAGTGCAGTTCTTGCAGGATTATTTAGTGAAGGCCTAGAAAAATCAGAAATAAAAACCATAATCCCCCTCATTCAAAAAACACTTCAAAAAATCAATTCCATCTCAATAGAAAAACAGCAAAAAGAATTTGAAAAAATAAAAAATAAAATCTCAAAAAGAGAGATAAGAGTTGGACTCCCCGAATTAGAAAATGCTAAACCAGGAGAAGTAGTCATGAGATTTGCCCCCTTCCCGTCAGGCCCAATACACCTTGGAAACACAAGACAACTAATATTAAACGATGAATACGTAAAAAAATACAATGGGAAACTAATTCTTGTAATGGACGACACAATAGGCTCTGAAAAAAAACCCGTCCTAACAGAAGCATACAAACTAATAGAAGAAGGAGTAAAGTGGTTAGAATGTAATTACGACAAAAAAATCATCTACAAATCAGACAGAATAGAATTATACTATAAATATGCAGAAGAGCTAATCAAACGAGGTTATTTATACATCTGCAACTGCCCAATAGAAACAATACATAAAAATAAAGAAGAACAAAAAGAATGCAATTGTCGAAATTTATACACCGCCGAACAAGAAAAAAGATGGAAAAGTATGTTCACATCTAAAGAGGGAACATATTGTGCAAGATTAAAAACCAGCATGCAAGACCCAGACCCCGCATTCCGTGACAGAATAATGTTTAGAATATCAAAAAGACCACACCCACGACTTAAGAACAAATACCAAGTATATCCACTATTAGACTTCTCTTGGGCAGTAGACGACCATCTTTTAGGCATCACCCACATAATTAGAGGGATGGATTTAGTAATGGAAAGTAAAGTAGAAAAATTTATCTGGGACATCTTCAATTGGCCCCATCCAGAAATTATACATACGGGCTTCTTCCAAATTGAAGGTGTAAAAATCTCCAAATCAAAAGGTGCCCAAGAAGTAAAAACCGGCGAATACATTGGCTGGAACGACCCCAGACTCTGGTCCCTACAATCACTTAAAGACCGAGGCATACAACCCCAAACAATACGAGAATTCATAATAAGTCAAGGCATAAAAAAATCCAACACAACCGTCCCAATAGACATACTTTACTCAATCAATAAGAAATTAATAGAGAATTCACCAAGATATTTTTTCATAAAAAATCCAGTTCAAATAAAAATCAACGGCTCCCCAGAATTAACAGCCAAAATTCCACTCCATCCAACAAATAAATTAGGAGAAAAAGAACACCAAACAACCCAAGAATTCTACATCACAAAAGATGATTATAATAATATGCAAGATAACGAAAACTATAGATTAATGCACTTACTAAACTTCAAAATCCATAAAGTCTCATCCATCACCCCAAAAGAATTTTCATACACATCAACCGAACCAGACAAAAACTTAAAATCAAAATTAATCCATTGGCTCCCAAAAACGCCATCTAATGTAAACATAACAATAATAATGCCAAACGGAGAGAAAGTGCAAGGAATAGGCGAAGAACACATAAAAAACATAAAAGAAGAAACAATAGTACAATTTGAAAGATTCGGCTTTGCTAAACTCAAAGCCAAAGAAAAAAACAATTTAGAGTTTTTCTTCACTCATAAATAATTTTATTAACATCATCCAGAATTAAATTCTTTTTTTCTTTTGCCTCTATTTTAGTCTCTAAGTTATCAATATTCGTTTTCCCAAACTCCTTAGTCCTCCTTCCCCTCCCTTACTAATTAAGGAGAATAAGAACTAAAGCTATTATAACATAAAACTAATATTGATAAAAAAAAATTTCGAAAACTTAATCAAAAATTCTTACATAAGTAAGACGCACAAGATTAAAATACAAAAATCAATACAAAAATATTTAAAACAATTATATCCAAATAGAAACATTAAACAGTCTCAGTCGTAATTCCAGTAGTATCTTCCGTTGTAGCCACAATTATTTCTTCTGTAGTCTCTCCACTCATATCTGTTGAATCCTCTCCATCATCCACGCTCTGAACTAAAGGCTTAGACCCAAGATCACACTGCGAACAATCCTCTTCTCCTGCCCCAGAATCAATAGGACAATCATGATAACCATCTTCATCATAAGTACAACCTTTTTCCTTTAGAGTCGGATTATAAGTCACCGTAGGAGTTCTTTCATCCTCTTGCACTTCATCCGTAATATCCGTCTCATTATCATTCCCCATATAGTCTTCCCCACCATCATCAACATCATCGTCATCCTCCTCTGCACTATCATCATCATCCCCACCCATAAGAAGCATAGCGGCAATAATAGCAGCAGCCACACCACCAGCAATCAAAAGCCACATTAACCATTTACTTGAGCCACCTTCATCTCCTCCACCTCCTCCTCCTCCACCGCCATCACCATCGCCATCATCATCTTTTTCATCATCCTTAGTATCATCTTTGGTACCATCTGTCTTCCCATCTTGATCAGTTGGCGAAATTGGAAGGTCAGGTCTATCAGGAGTTCCTGTCCGAGTCCCTGTTTCAGATTCAGAAAAAGCACTAACATGAGCATTAACATTCTCAGATTTTACACCTTTTCCATCCTCTTTATTTAAAACAGCCTTCTGCCCCTCAGGAATCTTTGTATCCTTTTCTGTTCCCTTCAACATAGCTTTATCAATTGAAATACTTCTCCCCAAATCATAATTAATGAAGGTAACATCCTCAGAGTCTCCTAATCCTGTCAAATCACCAGAGATTTTGCCTTTCTCAAAATTTAATGACCGTCCTTTAAAATCTTCAGGGACATTTCCAGTACCAAGAAATATTCCCTTGCCATCCTTATTTTCACCAATAATTAGTTTATACTCACCATCCTGACCATCTCGAAGTGGAGGTACCTTCTGATTATCAATTGCAGTATTTTTAATAATCACATCTTTCCCCCCTACAAATTTAACATTTCCCTCTTTATCGTCAAGAGCTCTAAACCTTTTCCCTTCAACACTCAAACCCATATTTTTTCCCTTATACGAAACTCCATTTTCATCCACCTTAACTTCACCATCATCAGAAAACTCAATATGAACATCAACAGAACTCTTAACCCCCTTCAAAATAGGATACTTTTTCTCAACAACTGACATATAAACACCTTTCCTATCAACAACGAGAGTCCCCGACGCACCTTTCATCGTATAAGTAACCGCACCCTTATCCCCTATTTCAATAGTTTTAAGCCCCTCAGGAAATTCCGTCAATTGAATTTGTCTCTCCACCATTTCATTCCCAACCTTAACTTTTATAGTCGTAAGTCCTGTTTCTGCGTCAATAAGACCTGCCTTTTTTAATGCTTCAACACTAACAACCCCAGTAACTGCGGTAGCCTTTTCACCATTAGACATTTTAATACCACCCTTTTCATCAACTTCAATCTTAAAATTTTTGGCAGTACCACCCTTCAAAGCATTTGCAAGCTTAGTA
>CAZXBY010000002.1:0-20956 GCA_964639055.1 Candidatus Woesearchaeota archaeon | reverse complement strand
GCCAATACGACATTTGAAGGTATTTCGCACATTACATATATTTCAAGATTGTCTTTTCCTCTCTTTAAACCCTGCTTAGCCATTATTTCTTGAACTTTTTTTCCTTCGTCAATAGTTCTACAAAATGGTATCATTATTTTAACATTCTTTAGTCCAAATTCGTTTCTTACTTTTTTTAGTGCTTGACATTCGAGTTCAAACGCTTTTTTGTAGCCTTCTTTATAATAACGACTTGCTCCTCTCCAACCTATCATGGGGTTACCCTCCTCTGGCTCGTAAGCTTCACCGCCAATTAAATTCTTATATTCGTTTGATTTAAAGTCTGATAATCTTACTATTACATCTTTGGGATAGAAAGCTCCTGCAATCATTCCTATGCCTTCGGCTAATTTGTCTATGAAGAATTGTTTTTTGTTTGTATATCCCACTGTTATTTCTTCTATTTGTTTTTTAACTTTTTTGTCTTTTATATTTTTGAAATCAATTAGTGCGTTTGGATGAATTTTTATGTAAGAGTTAATTATGAATTCTTCACGAGCGAGGCCAACTCCTTCATTGGGTATAAAACTTTGTTCAAATGCTTGTTCGGGCGTTCCAATATTCATCATAATTTTTGTTTTTGTTCTCGGGATTTTTCCTAGATTATGTTTTTCTATTTGATATTTTATTTTTCCAGCATATACTAGTCCTGTTTCGCCTCCAGAACATGAAACTGTGACATCTTCCCCTGTTCTTAATTTTTCAGTTGCATCGTTACATCCTACGATAGCTGGTATACCTATCTCTCTTGAAATAATTGCGGCATGACATGTTCTTCCACCTTTGTTTGTTACGATTGCTGAAGCAATTTTCATAATGGGTTCCCAATCTGGGTCAGTCATCTCTGTTACTAAAACTTCACCTTTTTTAAAATCATGAATTCCAGAAACATCTTTAATCACCCTCACTTTTCCTGCTCCTATTTTTGAGCCCACACTTTTTCCTACAACTTTAATTTTTCCTTTTTGTTTTAATACATATTCTTCGAACATATTTGGATCTTTTTGACTTTGAACAGTTTCGGGCCTTGCTTGAACAATAAATATTTTGTTTGTTTTTCCGTCCTTTGCCCATTCCATATCCATTGGTTTTTTATAATGCTCTTCAATTATTACTGCCCATTTAGCTAATTGTAGGATTTCATTGTTTGATAGAGAAAATTCTTGTCTCCTTTTATTTGATACTGGTATATTCTTTACTGGGTTTGGCCCTCTTGGGCTATAAACCATCTTTATTCTTTTGTCACCTACTTTTTTGGATATTATTGGTTTGTATCCTTCTTTTAGTGTTGGTTTATGGACATAAAATTCATCTGGATTAACTGCTCCTTGAACAATGTTTTCGCCTAAGCCATAAATTGATGTTATGTAAACGGCGTCTTTAAATCCGGATTCAGTATCTATTGAAAACATCACTCCTGAAGAAGATAGATCGCTTCTAACCATTTTTTGAACACCGATTGATAAAGCTACATCAAAATGACTAAAGCCCTTATCCTCTCTATAGGAAATTGCTCGGTTAGTAAACAATGATGCGAAACATTTTTTGCAAGATTCAAGAATTGCTTCTTCGCCTTTTATATTTAGATAAGTTTCTTGTTGACCAGCAAATGAGGCATCTGGTAAATCTTCTGCTGTTGCTGAAGAACGAACTGCGACGTCAGTATATTTATCATGATAATCTTTTGATAATCTTTTATAATTTATTATTATTTCTTCTTGAATTTCTTTTGGAATTTCTGCATTAAGGATAGCTGAACGAACTCTTTTTCCATGAGCCATTAGATTCCTGGTATCTTTAGTATTAAGTGTAGACAATATCGTTTTGATTTTTTCTTTTAATCCTACTTTTTCAATAAAATATCTATAGGCATAAGCTGTTACTGCGAATCCGTTTGGAACCTCTATACCTTTTTCTTTAAGGTCTCTATACATTTCTCCTAAGGAAGCATTCTTTCCACCAACGATTGGAACATCCTCTATTTTTATCTCATTAAATGGTAATACAAAAGCAGTATCTCTTTTTTTCATTTCACACCTCTTGTGTTTAAGAAAAGGGTATAAGTTAATAAAGGTTTTGTGGACCTTGATGAATGAAATTATTCTTTTAATGTTTATTTTAAAACTGCTTTTATAATGTGCTATTAAAAAAAGTATTTTAAGGGATGGGAAGGTGATTTATGGAGATAAAAAGTAGAATTAATGAGAAGGCAATATTGGTTGATTCTAGAAAATTTATTGATTTGGTGTATCAAATTATTGAATAGCTGCTGACAAAAACTCTAAAAGGCTATATTTCTAACTTATTTTTATGAATAAACAAGAATTTATTATTGAAGCGAAAGAAAGGATTAAAGGTAAAATCCTTAACGATAATTTGATTATCTTTTTTGTAAGAGTAATTGAGGATTTAAAGAATAATGATGACCCTAATCTCTTTGGGAGACTAAAAGATTTGTATGTTTTGATTAATCCCTATAGTCATTATCATGAACATGAAATTTACAAATTTTTGAAATCTGATTTTAAATGTAATGACGGGATGAAATTGGATGATGCTGAAAAGAGTTATATTAAAATTTTTATGGGTGAATTAAGAAGAGATTTTCATTTGAAGAATCCGAAGGTTATGAAAGGTAGAATAAATGGTATTTTAAATAAGTTGTGCGATAAATATTTTCCATTGTCCAGTCGAAAATTAGAGCCTTTTCTTTTGGGTAAGTTGATTGGTGCTGTTGGTGGAATTGAGAGATTAAAGAATATGCCGAGTAGCACGATTCAATTGATTGGGGCAGAGATTGCTATGTTTAGACATCTTTCAAGGAATGAGAGGGGTCCTAAGTATGGTTTATTATATTATTCAAGATATATTCAGGGTGAAAAGAATAAGGGAAGGGCGGCGAGAAAATTGGCGAACAAATTAGCAATTACAATTAAAGTTGATTATTTTAGAAATTTAGATAATAATAGGTTGTACAAATAATATTCAAAGCCCGATGATGAAAAACCTCTTTGCGATGTGCTGAGGGCTTTATTTTTTATTAAAAAATGGAAAAACGAAAATGGGAAGCGAAAACGAGTAAGTGGAAGGCAGCTTTAGAAAAGGGTATGGATGTTAGCTTAAAAGGAAATGAAAACATTTTTTACCTTGGTGCTTCTAGTGGTACGACTGTTGGACATTTGAGTGAGCGGACTAAAGGAACAATATATGCTGTTGAAAAAGCTTTTATGATGGCTATTCCTCTTGTTAAACTTGCTCAGAAACGAGAAAATATTATGCCTTTATTTTGTGATGCTAGAGATACTAATTACATGAAAGAGAAGATTGATTGTGCAACCATTAATATTTTATTTTGTGATATTCCGAGTTCTGACCAAGTTGACATCTTAATTAGAGCTAGCTCTCTTGTTGGAAAGGATTGCAAGATTTTGTTTAGCTTAAAAACTCAAAGTATTAGCCAAGGCAATCCTATGGAAACTTTAAAGAATGTTGAGAAAAATTTGGGTGAGGCCTTTGAAGTTAAGGATGTTAAAAGTATTGAGCCGTTTCATAAAAAACATTGGTTCTTTGTTTTAGAAAAGAAATAAGAATTATTCTTTTGGTTGTTCAAACTTAACGCCTAATTCTTGCATTCTTTTTATATGGCCTTGCATTGTTGCTTCAACAACTTGCACCATTTGTGTTAGCCCTTCTCTTTCTTTTGCTAAAGTATTTAACGAACCTTGATGAAATGCAATTTCCTGATCCGGTGTCATTGACTGACCTTCAGAGTTTTTTTCTGCCATAATTACAATTACTAAATGGGACTTATAAGGGTTTTGGGAGCTTGATTTTAGTATCTACTTCATAATATAAAAGTTTTTAATTGGGAAGAATCTAGCATTGAGATGAGCTCAAACTTAAGCTTTAAATATCAGGCAGAAAGCAGGGGAAACTTCGACATATTGCAAAGTGCTGTTGAGGATTTTCTATAAAATGTCGGGATGCAAGGAGCTGGCGATGTTGTCTGTTCTTGGGATAGACAATCGGACGCCATATCAATGGATCCTTCCGGGATTAGGTGTGTAGTAAAAAGACCAACGGCAACCAAGATAGTGTACCCATGGAACGCTAATTCTGAGAGAGCATAATTTCTCATGGCGCATGAAGTAGATGGAGAGCCTAAGATCTGTTCGTATAAAATAAAATATGCTAATTATGGTGAGAAGGCGAAGAGTGGGTGGTTTATGTCAGAAAGTTATTTGAATGGATCGAAAGCAAGCAACTATGAAGCAGGTCTCCTTGATTTACGTGAGGCATCGCCTGAAAGAGTTTCTATGATACTTAATCGACAAAGTAGTTTAAATTTTAGATTATAATTGCTTAAGCAAAGCCTAAAATTTGTATAATGAACAAGACATAAAGCAGGAGGAGGAAAAAACCTTCCCATTTTGAAATTACTCTATCTTTTATGATGAAAAAGTATAATATGGTTGCGAGCACCATGAAAAATGAGCCAATAATTATCAGGTTAGATGTTACTATCAATGTCCCAAACAATCCAGCGATACCAACTACCACGAATATGTTGAAAATGTTGGAACCTAAGATGTTTCCTACAGCTATCTCTGGCTTACCCTTTCTTGCGGCGGAGACCGATACTGCAAGTTCAGGGAGACTTGTTCCGAATGCGAGGATTGTTGCGGCGATCACGTCTTTACCAAGGCTAACTAGTGATGATAGTTGGACAATAGAATCAATTGTGTATTTTGCGCTTATGAAGATTAATATTGTCGTGATAAACAAGACTAGATAGAGTTTGGCTTTTATTGGCTCTTTTTTAATGCGTGGTATTAACATCTTTCTGAGCTTGTTACTTTTTACTTTTTTTGTTTTTATTATGTAAGTTATGTAAACTACAAAGCATAGACAAAGTATTATCGATTCAGGCAATGTTATTGTCCCATTTAACATTGTTAAAACCAAAATAAAAGCGGAACTCACGAAAACCATTAAATCGATACGGATGAATGACTCTTTTATTTTGATTTTTTTAGAGAGTACGGCGGAAACTCCCAAAATTAAAAGAATGTTTGTTATGTTTGAACCGACAACGTTCCCAACGACTATCTCAGAATTGTTTTGTATGACAGCAATTACTGAAGATATTAACTCTGGTAATGATGTTCCGACAGCAACAATTGTTACGCCGACAACGAATGGAGACATTCCAAGGGATAAGCCTATTTTTTCTGCTGCTTCAGTGAATTTGTCTGATGATTTTGCTAATATAGTTAAAGAAGCTATTAAGACTAATAACCAAATTATTATGTTTATCATTGTATCACCTTAAAAAAATAAGAGTTATGATTTTATAAGAGTTGTGGGAAATATCATTTTTTATTTCTTTAATTTTTTTCTGTGTCTAACCTTTTTTATTATTTCGTAAATTATTACTCCTGAAAGTGATAATGGCACTATGTAAACCCATGTCATTAAAGATAACGGAGTTGTGTGAAATAATCTTCCTAGGGCTGTATATAATAACAATATTTGTAACACTATAGCAATTATTATTGAATAATTTAGGAATTTATTTGAGAAGATACCTATTTCTCTTAGTGGCTTTTTTGTTCGGCAAGCATAGATAAAAAAGAGCTCAAACAATATATCTGTTGTCATAACGGTGGTTGTTATTGTAACATGGTCAAAGCCATTCAAGAGTGTATAAAAATAAACTGTCGCACAAATAGCTAAATTAAGTAAACCAGCTGTTATCATGAACCTGTATGTTCCTTCGAGCGGACTTTTTTCTTGTCGCGGCTTAGTATTCATTACATCTTCTTCCTTTTCGAAAATTAAACTCATTGCGGGAAATGAATCGGTTATGATGTTTTTCCATAGAATTTGAAGAGGAAGAATGGGAAGAGGTAGTCCAGCTAGAGCTGTTATAGTTACTAAAATTATTGTATCAAAATTTACCGATAACATATATTTTGTGAATTTTTTAATATTATCATAAGTTACTCTTCCATATTTTATGCCCTTTACTATTGAAGCGAAGTTATCATCTACTAATATTATGTCAGAAACGTCTCTTGCGACATCTGTTCCTTTGATTCCCATTGAAATTCCAACATCAGCAGATTTTAGAGCTAAAACATCGTTTACTCCGTCGCCTGTCATTGCGACAGTATGACCTTTTTTTTGTAGAATTTTTAAAATTCTTAATTTTTGCTCTGGTGTTGCTCTTGCAAAAATAGATATCTTGTCTATGTTTTGAGATAATTCGGTATCGCTCATTTTACTTAAACCTACTGAATCAATTGATTGGCCTGTAATACCTACTTTTTTTGCAATTGATTTTCCTGTTATTAATGAATCACCTGTTATCATTTTTACTTGGATTCCAGCACTTTTACAAAGCCTTACCGCTTCTTCTACCTCTTTTCTTGGTGGGTCAATCATTCCCATGAATCCGATAAAGATTAAGTCTTTTTCTTTTACGTCTTGCGACTTTACTGAGCCCTTATAGGCGAAACCTAATACTCTAAGGGCATCTTCTTCCATTGCCCTTATTTGTTTTGTTAATTCTGTTTTTCGTTTTTCTGTCATTTTAACTACTTTACCATTTATTATTTCACTTGAACATATTTGTAGAATTTTTTCTGGTGCGCCCTTTGTAAAAAGTGTTTGACTGGATCCATCTTTTCTCAAGATTGACATTAATTTTCTGTTTGAATCAAAATCAAATGTTTTTATTCTTGGAGATTCTTCTGTTAATGTTTTTCTATTAAATTTTAAGTCTAGACCATTTGAGACTAGTGCTGTTTCTGTTGGGTCGCCAATAAAACTATATCCTTCTTTACCTGCTTCGTATCGTGCATTACTTGATAATAAACTTGTTTTGAGGAGTAGGGATAGTTCTTTTTCCTTTTGGGGATTTAACCTTTTATTTTTTAAATATATTTCCTTCTCTTTTTTTGTAAATACTTTATTGTTAGTATAGATTTTTTGAACTTCCATTCGTTCTTCAGTTATTGTTCCGGTTTTGTCGGTGCAAATTACTGTAACACTTCCTAAACTTTCTACCGCAGGAAGTCGTCTTATTATTACATTGTTTTTTGCCATTAGAGCTGAAGAAACTGAAAATGCTATTGCCATTACAGCTGGGAGTCCCTCTGGGATTGCTCCTACAGCTAGGGTTATTGAGACCATAAACATCTGGAGTAAATCGTTTTGGCTGAGAAGCCCAAGAATGAATACTAATACTACAAGTGCTATTATTATGAAACCAATCTGTTTTGAGAATCTTTCTATTCGTTTTTGCATTGGGGTTTTTTGAGTTTGTATATCTTGTAGTTTTGATGCAATATTCCCAAATTCAGTGTATGAACCAGTTGCTACAACTATTGCTTGAGCAGTTCCACCGACAATTTGTGTTCCTGCAAAAAGCATATTTTGTTTTTCTTGAATTGGTATCTTTTCTTTTAGAATTTTGTTTGATTTCATAATTGAAGCACTTTCTCCAGTTAGAACTGCTTCATTGACTTCGAGGTTTTCACTTTGTATTATTCTTAAGTCTGATGATACCTTCTCACCTGTTTCTAAAAAAACTATATCTCCAGGTACTAAAAATTGTGAATCAATAATTTGAATTTTTCCATCTCGTTTTACTTTTGCTTTTGGAATAATGAATTTTTTAAGATTATTTATTGCATTCTCTGCCCTATATTGTTGAAAAAAGCCTATACCTGTATTTATTAAAATTATTAGACTGATTACGTATGCGTCTAAGTGGCTTTTAAGTGCAAATGAGACTATTGCGGCGAAGAGTAAGATGTAAATCAATGGTGAATTTATTTGGGACCAGATTATTTTTAATGTTGAGAATTTTTTCTTTCTTTCTATTTTATTTTTGCCATATTTTTCTAGTCGTTTTTCTGCTTCTTTTGTTGTTAATCCTTCTTTTGCTGACTTCAGTTCATTATATATTTCATTCTCTTTTTTTGACCAGTATGGAAACATGTAAAAATAAAGGTAAAAGAGCTTTTTAATTATTTTGGGAAGTTGATTATATTTTTAGATAAACAATATTACGTACATCGTCAATATTGAACTTTCCGTCCCTATTGTAAGGAATGACTCGCGCATTCAATGGACCAAGAACTAGGTCTTTCTTGCCTATTGGAGCAAGTGCTCGTTTTTTCGAAATTGCATCAAATCCTCCTAAATAAGTACGGTCATCCATATCTACTTTGTGACCATTAAGATAATCTAGTAAATAACCTAACATTTCATTCCCTCCCTTTGGTGGAACAAACCCTGCTAAAATAATTTGGGGATTATTTAAGTCTTCTAAAAGAGTATCTACTAATCCATGTGCTCTTTTTTTTTGTTCATCGAATCTCTTTTCAGAATCATATCCAAGCAATAGAATTCTTCTCACTTTGTTTGCACGCACCCCTATTCCTATATTTTCATTTTCTATACTTGCTAAAAGATTAACTTCTGATGTTTGAGCCTGTTTTATTTGATTAAGTTCTGTTCTATAAACTTCTTGCATGTTAAGTGTAGAAACAATGGTTATATAAACATTATTATTATATAGTGGTAAATCGAAAGGTTTAAAATGTTAGATCTCTTTGATTTTCTGTCAGTAGGAAGAGCTAACGAAAAGAATTTGAGACATTAATTTGTCGGCTGGTGTTAAATGACTAGTGAATTCTTTTAAGGAAGGTCCGCACATCCTTTACTAAAAAATTTAGTGAAGCTTAAAAATTAAGAATTAGCCATGAAAATGGTCAGTTCGCGAGGGCTGGGATGACGAGATAGAAACGACACAGCTTTTGTTTAGATTGATGTTGGGTCGAAACTGAAGATGTTTGGTAACGAACAAGGACAATTTCGAGTAAGCAACGGACGATAACAAGAGAATTGATGGAACGAGCGTCCCTAATTGATGCAACCGGTGTAACCCGGGCATAGACGGATGTTAGCACAAATGGTTTGTCTTTTTACTATGGAAAAAAAGAAACAACGTTTGACAGAATGTGGCCTATTTTCCTACTGACTTATTTTTTAAAAGTATGAGTAAAAAGAGGTCCTTTCATATATTTTAATCCAACTATTAATTCCCTTGTTAAGGAGAGGGAGGATAAAGAAGCGACAAAAACTAAAAGAAGTTTCTGGATGTTAATAATAACTTAAAAATATCTTCTTACTTTTTTCTTATAATTTCCGTACTCTTTTTTATATTTTTTTTCTAAATATTTTTCTTCATTTAATATAATTTTATGTGTTAAAGCAAATTGAATTAAAAGTAAAACTATTAAGGTATTAGACATTGTTAGGATTGCTATTCCTAAAATTGCTGTGAGTCCAAAAAAATATGTTGGGTTTCGACTTATATTGTATGGAAAATTTTTTGTTAATTTATTTTTATGGGTTTTGATAAATGATAAATAACCTATATATGTCATCTCTATACTTGTTATATATATAAGGAGACCTAAAATTATGTTGGTATTATTAGTTGATATTGTTGTATAAGCTGAAACAATTATTATTACAAAATATATTATTCCTGCAAGGGATTCTATTGCATATTGTTTAAAATCTTTTGAGTGAACTTTCATAAATTTTTGTTTGAATTGATTTGATAATGTTGCAAATAGAAAAATTGGCAAGTAGATTAAAACAATTAATGTTGGTAAAAATAAACTATATGTCATATTTTAATTAGCACTCTTTGAGTTTATATCTCTTTTGGGAAAACTTGAGAAGATGTAATATTATTATTATTTATCGAGCTCATTTTTCTTAATGGCAACCCTCCTGTTCCTCCTTTATTATCCTCTTCCCCTTGTTTATTAAAGAAAAAATAGTAAAAAATTAATAGTAAGCAAAAGGATGGAGAAAATGGAAAGAAACATAGTTCTTCCAAACATTGCTAATTAACTAAACAATCTTGATACGGATAATCCTTTTTGAGCCCGATAGATTGCTTCGGCGAAAGTTGGTGAGACATCTATTAATTCTAATTCTTTATTCTCTTCTTGGGGATGAGTATTACTTACTAGTATTTTATCGAATTTCTCTAAAAGAGATTCGGTTCCACAGGTAAATAAACCATGAGTTGCGTAACAAAATACTTTTTTTGCTCCCTTTTCTTTTAAGAGATCTGCGGCTGCACAGAGTGTTTTGCCAGAGTCTATGAGATCGTCTATTATTATTGCATCTTTATTCTTTACATCACCGACTAATTCCATTTTTCCTATTTCCCCTGGTTGAGACCTGGTTTTACTTATTAGTGCAAAAAAGAAATCCTTTTTTTGGTATCCAAAATCTGTTTTTTCAAGCCGTTGCAAGAAGGCTTTTGCACGTTCTGCTCCTCCTGCATCTGGAGAAACTATTACAAGACTTTCAAAGTCATTTAAATCATTTTGAGTTAAACGACGTACTACTTCTGGAAAACTATATAAATTATCTAGAGGGACTGAGCTTGGGTAAAAACCTTGAATTTGTGCGGCATGTAAATCCATTGTAATTATTCTTTTTAGACCTGGAGAGATAGTATTTGCTAGAGCTCTTGATGATATTGGAACTCTTGATTTTTCTTTTCTATCTTTTCTTGAGTAAAGCATATTGGGTAATACGAAACTTACACTCTCTGCTGATGCGCTTAGAAGTAAATCTTTGATTAAAAGTAGCTCTACCCACCATTCTTGAGGATTTTTGTTTGAGTCATGGATAAAATAGACGTCTTTCTTTCTTATATTACTTTCAATATGCATATCAATTTCTTTATTTCTAAAATAATTTATTGATATTTCCTTAAGTGGCACGTCTTCTTCTTTTGTCTCATTTATATGATTTTGGATCTTTGTTGCAAATTCCCAAGCTGGTGTTTTTGAATCGGCTAACAAAATCACATTTTTCATGCTTTTGATATGTTTCATTTCTTTAAAATGATTATTATAATAGAAAGACTAAATTCGTTTCACTATTTCTATATTCTCAAACATACTTTGTTCAAGATTATAATATATGTTGTACCATTCTCTTATTAAATTATTATGAGTAAGTATTATATCTTCATACTCTCTCCCAAGTTTGTTATATTCATTGGCATCATAACAAGACGTAATTGATTGACTGGATGTTTCAAAATCTACTAATTCTCCATTGCAAACTACACAATCTGTTTTACACATCTCTTTTTGGAGTTTTTCTGATTGTGGATTGAAGCTTTCTAATTGAATTTCAATCTTTTTAATTTCTTGTTCAGATGTTTTAAATTTATTAGTTAATTTTCTTCCATAATTTGCTTCGTTATATATTTTGTTTCCTGATGACACTTCTACAAATTTTTCTATGCTAATATTTACTTCTGAAGAAATTGGAGTAAAGATTGTTGTTTCTATGAAACATATTTCTTGATTCTCATATTTTACATTACCTTTATCACAGACTACGCCTACGAGGGCATGATATTCTTTTGATTGACCTAGTATAATATAAGTTGTAAAATTTAATTGTTTTAGGATTTCGGCTAATATTATTGATTTATCTAAACAATTTCCTTCTTCTTCGTAAAATGTTTCATAAGCGTATCTATTTGACTCTGTTTCGTCAGTTCCATATTTTATTGATTGAACAAATAATGTTGCTATTTCAAGAATTTGATTATATGTGTATCCATTGTTTTTTAATTCTTTGAAGTCTTGTGCGACCGATTCCATAAATTTACTATTGTATGGGTCCAACAAATAACCTTTTGCGTATTCGTTAGAAGCAAAATAACAAGATTGACTTTTTAGATTATCTGTAAATGTGTATAAATCTTCGTATAAATTTATTTCGTAAGTAAATGTTTTGTTTGCGTAATTAAAATTAAATTTTGATTCTTTTGGATTGGTAAAATTTATTTTTACTTTTTTTTGTTTGCAAATATCAAAGTATGTTTTTTTCTTATTATAAAAATCGTATTGATATTCTAATTTTGGACTTTTTATTGAATAGTTTGATTCTGGTCCCTTTTTCTCTTTGGATTTTGTTATATTATTATAAAATTCTTCTGATGTTATTAGTGGTCTTGTAGTAACTAGAAATTGTCCAGAGGTATATGTTATTATTTCTTGAGGATTTGTTCCTTTTTCAAAGATGAGCATAGGATTAAATTGAGTTAAAAAAAAGATTGATATTATTAAGGTAATTAATAGTGGTATTAGAATTACGAGAGCCCATAATAATGGCGTTGATTTTTTTTGAGGTGGGAGTGTTTGATATTGCTTTACTATTGGCGTTGGATTCATAATCGATAAAAGAAAATAGATTTTATTAAATGTTTTTGTTTTTAGGAGAAAAATATTATTCTACTTAAAGCCCACTTATGGGACGAGAGCGCCAAAGGCATTCGATGCTTCGCATCATCAGAATCTACTCGCAATTTGCATCTCAAAAAAGTAAATTTGAAATAATTTTTCTCAAAGCGAATTACTCGCTCTCGACAATCTCGAATTCGCTTCTCTAGGATGGGACGAGAGAGAATCGAACTCTCGACACCACGGTCTTCAGCCGTGTGCTCTCCCACTGAGCTACCGTCCCGTAACAATCTACTGAATTATTATTAGTTTTTAAAGTTTGTTAAGAGACTTTTTTATCAATAAATTTATAAAGAAGTTTATCTTTGGGTTGATATGAAAAAGAGATTGGTGATGAATCTTACTGATATGAGCCTCATTGAGGTTGCTGATGTTTTAATTGGATTTTGGATTGTTGCACTTTTATTAACATATAAACCTATGGAGACTGTTGAATTTTTTATTGATTGGACTTGGGCATTTTTTGCTTTAGCAATTATAATAGGAATTAGACCTGCATGGAAAGCTCTTTATGGAGAGAAGAGTGCTGAAGGGAAAAAAGATGTTGTGAAGAAGGTTGTAAAAAGAAAAAGAAAGGTAAACAAAAAATGAGAAATATTTCTAAGAGAGGTGCGATTGAGTTAAGTATTGGGACTATTGTTATTATTGTTCTTGCTATGAGTATGCTTATTTTGGGGATTGTTCTTGTAAAAAATATTTTTGGTGTTGGTATGGATGTAACCGATGTTATTGGAAATGAAGTTGAACAAGAAATTACAAATATGTTTGGTGAAGGTGATAAATTAGCTATGGCTCCAAGTGCGAGGCGTAAGGATGTTCAGGTTGGAGAAAAAACAGGTTTTGGTTTTGCTATTGCTAATAAAATTTCAGGTGGTGAGGGACAGGACGCTAAATTTTCATATGACATAGCTGTTTCTGATGAAAACTTAAGAGATTGTGGATTAAGAGCAGCTGAAGTTGAGAAATGGATTAAATCGGGTAGAACGCTTCCTATTGGTGCAATTTCTACATCACAACCCTTTAAGGCTATTATTCTTATGACTATCCCTGAGAACGCTCCGCTTTGTACGGTTACATATATAATAACTGTTAAGGCAGATGGTGTGGTCTATGACACAAGTTCAATGGCTATTAGTGTAGAAAATTAATTTTATTATTGTTTTTTATTATTGTGAATTTATGAAACTTAATTTATTTTGTAAAATTTTAAATAGTGATTAATTGTTTATTTGGTATGGTATTAGTTTTGTATAATACGCTGAGTCGAAAGAAGGAAGAGTTTAAGCCTATTAAAAAGGGGA
The DNA here is from genome assembly GCA_964639055.1 of Candidatus Woesearchaeota archaeon. Classification (GTDB taxonomy): domain Archaea; phylum Nanobdellota; class Nanobdellia; order Pacearchaeales; family GW2011-AR1; genus JAGVXH01. Next base: position 7,251 of record CAZXBY010000002.1, on the reverse strand, counting down.
AGGTTGGAATTTATACTTGTGGGCCGACTGTTTATTGGTTTGCACATGTTGGGAACTTACGAAGTTATCTTTTTTCTGATACTTTAAGTCGTGTTCTTGAATTTAATGGCTTAAAGGTAAAAAAAGTTATTAATGTTACTGATGTTGGACATTTGACTAATGATAGTGATGAAGGTGATGACAAGATGGAGGTTGCGGCAGCAAAAGAAGGAAAAAGTGCAAAAGAAATTTCTAAATTTTATTTTGATGCTTTTTTGACTGACTACAAAAAGTTAAATTTAATTGAGCCTTTTGTTTGGTCAAAAGCGACTGAACATCTTCCTGAACAAATTGAATTAATTAAAAAATTGGAAGAAAAAGGGTTTACTTATAAGACAAAAGATGGAATTTATTTTGATACGTCAAAGTTCCCTGATTATGGGAAACTGTCAAGGAAAAAAATTGAAGATTTAAAGGCTGGAAAAAGAATTGAGATGAGAGACAAAAAAAATAAAACCGATTTTGCGCTTTGGAAATTTTCTGGTGATGAGAAAAGACAACAGGAGTGGGAAAGTCCATGGGGCATTGGTTTTCCTGGATGGCACATTGAATGTAGCGCTATGAGTATGAAATATTTGGGTGAGACGTTTGATATTCATACTGGTGGGGAAGACAATATGCCTATTCATCATGAGAATGAGATTGCACAAAGTGAGTGTGCGACAGGTAAAAAGTTTGTTAATTATTGGATGCATGGAGCATTTTTAGTTTTACCTGGTGGAAAGATGAGTAAAAGTAAGGGAACTATAAAAACAATTTCTCAATTGGAAGATGAGGGATTTGAGCCTTTGGGTTATAAGTTATTTAATTTTTCTGCACATTATAAGAAACCTTTGACTTGGACACTTGAGGGGCTTAGAGATGCATGTGACAATTTGAAAAAGTTAAGGCGATTGATTGGTAATTTAGTTGATGACACGAAAATCAATGATAATTATATTAAGAGATTTAATGATGCAATTAATGATGACTTGAATATGCCTCAGGCTCTTGCTCTTCTTTGGGAACTATTGAGAGATAAGGATGCTAAGGGCAAATTTCAGACTATTAAGAAAATGGATGAGGTTTTTGGTTTAAAATTGCTAGAAAAAGAAGAAGTTGATATCCCGGAAGAGATTAAAGAGATTGCTGAAGAAAGGCTGAAAGCTAGGACTAATAAGGATTGGTCTGAATCAGATGACTTAAGAGACAAGCTTACTAAGAAGGGATGGGTAATTAATGATTCGAAAGATGGATATGAGTTGGAGAAGAGTTAAGTTATTTTCTATAATTAATCAAAAATGAGATAATGAACCATGTTAAAATGTAGGTTATCATGAGATAAGGACTTTCTACTGCTTTTTTTAAGGATACTTTGAAGAAAAATAAAATGTAGGCTAAGAAAAGACCGTAAGGAATCATTCCAATTGGAACGAGGAGAATTTTTAATGGGTTTTGTTTTTTTATTCCAGAGTTGAAAAAATAAAAAGCTAATATGTTTGGATGTAGCATTGAGAAGAATAAGCCTTTTGATTCCTTTTTGTATTTTTTTAAGATTTCATCGTTTTTAATTTTTCTTGAAACGAGATGTTTTCCTAGGACATAATTAATTAGTGAAGTTAATGTTAGCGCTAAGGCGACAACTAGGCTGATAGAAATTAGGCTTACGAAGCTTCCGTTCGAAAGAAAAACTGCGATGGCTACGATAAACGATCCAGGGAAATAAAGTCCCAGGTAAACAATTCCTTCTAAAAAAGATGCAAGAAATAGACCGAAAAGGCCATAAGAGTTATATAAATTTTCTAAAAATAAAAATATTTCGCTTGGAGAGGGAACAATGTTAAATATCCAAAGAATAACAACGGCTAAATAAAACACTAGAGCTGAGAGTGGTAAAATCGGGAGTTTGTTAAGGATTTTTTGTTTCATTAATTGGTTTAATGAAGAGTTTGTTTATTAAGGTTATTAAATCCCTAGAATCATTCTGGCTTCGTCTTCATCATAGATAGGAGTTTGTTCTTCCTGTTCTTCTTCAAGTTCGTTAACTTTCTTTTTTTTTGCCATGATTTTTACTTATCCTATGTTATAATTAGGTTAAAAATTAGGTTTTTTGTTGTTTTATAAGGGGGAAACATCTATTTAAACACTTGTGAAGTGGATTTTTAATGGAAAATGATGATGATTGCCCGTGCATTTACACAAATTGTGCGAGGCATGGAGATTGTGAAGCGTGCCAAGAGTATCATAAGAGTTGTGGGGGTTGTACAGCCTGTGGGAAATGAAGATAATTCTTTCTTATTAATGAAATATTTTTATCCCTCCCCCATTATAGTAAGGGGAGTGAGACAAGAATTTAGGAGATAAGAAAAATTTATTTACTTAGGACATTTGAACTTATCACAAAATGATTAGTCAAAAGATATAAATATTTTGTTAGGCTTCGTTTTTAATGGAAAAGCCCATAATCGCTATAAGTTTGAGTGGCGTGACTGTAAGTAGCGAACCTTTCCGTCGGATGCATGACTTTGGAATAAATGAGCTTGCTAAGTTAAGTGGGATGCCGGAGTTGATTGAGAAAAAGGACTCTTCAAAGTATTTTGTATATGTCAAAAAGGCTTTGGAAAATGTATATTATGACTTGAGTATGGAAAAGGCTATCGTCAAAAGAAGAAATCAGTATTGTCGGCGGGTTGTGGATTTAATAGGTGAGAATCCTGGTTTTATTAGGCGAGATGTTATTCGTTTTTTAAGAGATGTTAAAGATAATTATAGGCTTGTAATTGTTACGAGTTTTTTAGAAAAATATGTTCGTGAAATTTTGAAAGAGGCGGAGATAGATGACATTTTTGATTTTATTTCTGCTTCAAAGGAAGAGGAAGAGGATGATAAAGAAATTGTGATGACGAGGTTAATTTCTGAATTTGGTCGTCCTAAAAAGTTTATTGGTTCAAAAAAATCAGAAAAAATTTGTAAAAAATTTGATATTGAGTTAATTGAATTTGATTGCGACAGAGATAGAGTTATGAAGTTAGAGAGGGCTTTGTAGAGGATATTGTTATTTGCCTTTGTAATATAAGTATAGAAAAATAATATCTTTCTGTTTTGGTTATATTTACCATAGTAAGACGGGTCTTACTGAACATATAAATGTTTTAACTTAGGACAGAGCCAACTTAAACATGTTTGTTTTCTTGAAGAAGTAGACGCCCCCAACCGAATATGTCCTTTTATTTTTCTTCAAATAATTTTTATTTTTTCCTCGTTATTTCAAATTATCAATCCTTTCTTGACTGCCTTATTAGAGTAAGGTGGGAATAATTCCAGTTTTAAAAAGAAATTATAGAAGGGACAAGAGAGAATGAATAACATCTAATCTTAGGATAAAACTGAATTTAATGGAAAATAATATAAATGATAACTCTTTTGTATTAATATGAAGAAAAAGAATAAGTGTGTTTTACTTTCTGCGGTTAGTGGATTTTTAGGAGCAGGTATGGGAACTGTGGCTGGATCGAATACTCTTTGGATTAATATGATTGTTGGGGCGGTAGGAGCGATTGTGATTGTTCTCTTGTTGAACGGGTTTATTCGTGACGAATAAACACCAGAAGCCACAGAATTTACGCTCTTTGCGTTAATGTGTTTATTAAAGAAGAGTAAAGGTTTACCCTTTTTGTATTCTGCCGATATCTGTTACGGAATACTTAATATCGGAGTCAAATTGTGATTGTAAGATATCGGGAGCTTGACCTTCAGGTCTTTTTTGTACTTCTGGATCATAATGTGCCGAGCCAATTATTAATGCTCCTGTTTGGTTCTGCTCAAGGGCTTGATTGATAACGGAAGAACAATGAACATTTCTATCTCTGACTACGGATTCCCACTGTTTTCTTTTTAGGGTTTCTCCTATTTTTTGGGTTTCTTCAAAGGATAAGTCACTTCTTAGGTTTAAGTCGAAATCTTTTGTTTTCAGGCTTTCGTGCATTTCTATTACTTTCTTTAATTCTTTGGGGTCTCTTGTACTTGTCCACTGATAAAAAGCAGGTTCAAGTGACGATAATGTTAATGCATTCATATAGAGATCTGGATCCTCTATTCCTTCAACTTCAAAAGATTTTTTTAATCGGAAATATCCCTGTGGATCCTCTCGTCTATGTGCCGCAATTTCTTGAGGAGTTAATTCTTGTGCGTCAGCCCTAAATGAATCAGCCATTGCTTGTATATATGGATCATTCCCGGGTTGAGTTCCATCGTAAACGCCCTCCATAAAGATTTTATCAATTGGGACTTGGGAATTTAGCTCGTCCATAAACTGAACGTAATTAGTTCCATTTCCGTTATGATAATCTCCGATAATTACGAGTCCTTTATGGCCTTGCTTTTTTGCTTGTGATAAAGCTAAAGCCACTCTATCAACTTCACTTTTTCCTGCAAAAACTGCTTCAAGTCCCTTGCCTATACCAACACCGGCAAGACTAGCTAAGCTCAATTGCTTTAGAAACCTTCGCCTTCCTATGACTTTACCTTCTTTTTTCATATTAAATAAGGGCAAAATAGCTATTTAAATCTTTGTTTTGTTGTTACTGTATAGTGACCTTATCATGATTTACTTTATAGATAAAAAAACTCCGAAAAATAAAATTAGTTTTTTTTGTAAAGTTCTTTTTGGTTTAACCAGAGCATAACAGCAGCGCCGATTAAAAAAAGCCAATGAACTGTGACAGATAGAAAAAGAGAGGCAAATGCTATTAAGGAATAAAAAATTATTTTCTTATTGGGTTTTTTCTTTTTCATATTAATTGAAAATATTGTGTTTAAAGTATAATATAAAAAACAACTTTATAGTTGCTTTTCTAACTCATCATTAACTTCTTTTCCTGTTACTTGGCCTTTGAATTTGCCCATAATTAATCCCATATAGGCACCTTTACTTAATCCTGGCTTTTCTCCTATTAATTTTTTGATTTCTTCACTTAGGTGGATGTCGGATTTTTCCATTGCTTGAGATAATGTTTGACCTTGTAATATTTTGTGCATGATCGGTTTGATTTCGACGAATGTTATTTCTTCTGGTATTTTTTCAAAAATTTCTGCTAAAATTTCATTATTTAATTTTTCAATTGTCTCTTCTTTACTTAGCCCTTCCTTTTTCCCTAGCTCGGTTGTGAAAATTGTTAGAGCTTTTGCTAGTGTATCGTAATGATCGGTTGTATTTGTTAACTCTTTGAAATCTTCTATTCTGTTTTGTTTAAATAATAATTGTACTAGGTGCTCGTCTATCCGAATTCTTGAAGGTATCGTTTATTCTCAGACGCTAATTTTGGGAGGTTCTTTCTTAGTTTGTCTACTTGGTCTCGTTTGATTCGTAACAGTTTACAATCTGTTTCAGGATACATTCTGGCAGCGCCGGGCATGGGTCGTAAGAACTTTGTTGTCGAATCTGGATTGGATTGTCTTACTTCTTTTGGTGTTCCTTTAGCTAACAATTTTATTCGTTGCTCGATTGCGTTTCGTGCGAGTTGGGCTTGAGAGTTTGTTCCTACAATTAGGATGAATGCATCTTTGTCTTTTATTTTTAGTTCTGACATTGTTTGTTGTATTTCTTTTTCGTCGAACTCATATTTCTTTAAATCTTCATCAGAGTGGATTATTCCGCCTATTCCTGAGACTGGTTTAGCATAGTCTGAGAGATCTGTCCCTACTCTTTTGTTTGGTTGAGTTTCTAGTCCTATTATATCTTTCAAGCCTGTTAGAGAAAATCCGTATACGCCTTTTTTTTCTTTAATTGCTTTTGCTACAAACTTGCAGAGTGTACTTTTGAAGATTTTTGATAAGTCTTTTAATTCTGAGATTTTTGATTTTTTGAAGTTATCTTTTAATTCTGCTAATTTACTTTGTCGTAGCATTTCATTGTCAATCGTTGGAAGCATTATTTTAGGGTCCTGGAACCCTTTTATTTCTACTCTGCGCCCGTCGGTGATTGAGATGTTCACATCTTGTCTTATTGTCCCTATCCCCCTTTTTACGTTACATGCTCTTAGTATTTCTCCGATTTTTAATGCGGCTTCTTTAATTTGCTCAGGTGATTTTAAATCGGGCGCTGTTGTTATTTCTACTAATGGGAACCCTAATCTATCTAGTTTCCAAACCTTTATTCCAGGATCGTCATCACTTTTCCCTTTTGGTGGTCTTCCAGAATCTTCCTCCAATGCAATTGTTTCTATTCTTACTTTGCCTTCAGAAGTTTCAATGTATCCGTCGTGGGCTACTAAAACTGTTCGTTGGAAGCCTGAAGTATTTGATCCATCGATTACGGTTTTTCGCATTATTTGAGCGACTGGAAATATTTTTGCGTTTAGGAGAAGGGATATTTGGATTGCTATATTTAGTGATTTTTGATTAATATCATGAGGTGGTTCTTCATCAAGTTCGACTAAGCAATTTGTGTCAAAGACTTGGTAAGTAAATCTTTTATCTTTAAGTTTCTCGAAAGCGGCAGCGGTGTCAACAACGCCGGTTTCACCGACTACGGGGTTTAATATTCGTTCCACTGTGAACTCTGGGTCATCGTTTCTCAATATAGACGGACAGTTGCAGAATAGTTTGTTTGTGTTTAATTGCTGATGAATTTCTAGCCCTGCTTTAAGTCCAAGCTTCTTATGGTCAATTGTCATAGTTAAGAGAAGAAGGGAGAGATTTTAAAGTTTTGGAAAAATTCTACAAATTCCAAAACTATATAAAGTTTTTTTATGTAATGATTTAAAGATGGTGAATAAATATGCGTTTATTAATAAGAAATATAGACCTAACTCTGGAGATTTAATTGTTTTATTTAAAGTAACTCCTAACAATATGAGTTTTAATGAAGCTGTTAATAATGTTGCTTTGGAGAGTAGTGTTGGGACTTGGACCTCTGTTGCATCAAACAAAGCTTATGTAAATAAGTTGGGAGCTAAGGTGTATAAAACAAGGGGCAATTATGCATGGATTGCTTACCCTGAAGAACTTTTTGAGAGTGGAAGTGTTTCCAATATTCTTTCAAGTATTGCGGGAAATGTTTTTGGGATGAAGGCAATTAAAGGTTTACGACTTGAAGACATTAAGATTCCAAAAAAATTATTGTCTAGCTTTCCTGGTCCTCGATATGGAATTGATGGATATAGAAAGATGATGAAAGTGAAAAAACGGCCGCTTGTTGGGACGATTGTTAAACCTAAGTTGGGATTGAAGACT
>CAZXBY010000001.1:0-24921 GCA_964639055.1 Candidatus Woesearchaeota archaeon | reverse complement strand
GACCCCTACCTTGTACTTTTACAATAATAGAGGTCTCAACCCAGATGCCAAAGAATACTACTTCTTTGCAGTCTTGGTCCGCACGAAACGAACTCTTAGCAACTACTTTTTCTCAGTGCTACCACTCCCGGCTAATAATCAACATCACATTTCGGCAATGCTTTTTTCAGCCGAAGAATTCCTTCTTCTGTCACATTCGTGCCAGAAAGATTTAGGAATCTGAGATTCTGGAAAGCATAAAGATGCACAAGCCCAGAATTAGTCACTGACAAATTCTCAAGATCAAGATGATCAAGGTTGCCAAGTCTCTGAAGATGCACAAGACCGTCATCTGTTACACCTGTATTGTTGAGTGTCAATCCCCTTAGACTCTCGATCTTTCGAAGACGAACAAGACCACTGTCTGTGATGCCAGTGTTGGCAAGGTCAAGTTCAACCAGTTCTTCGAGCCTACCAAGACTACGAAGAATCTCCAAGTCTAAGTCAATCGTTTTTGTACCATAAAGACGAATAGACGTTATAGTCTCTTTATGGCATTCTACTTCACCACCCAACAATTCGACAAACCTTTTAGTTATGTTCACGTTTCTCCTTTCTCTTATGAATATCTAAAGTTCTCTCGAGCAAACATACACTTGAAAAAATAAGAACCTCAGATGTAAAATGTTTTCTGCCCCTGTATTTTTTTGCTATGGGATTAGGCTGCTCGCTACAATACTCCCAAGAGCAAAATCCAAAAGCAACAATATCCATTGCATCCTTGTCAATCCTGACGACTTCATGTCTTTCTCCTTGTTACAGTTGAATAAACAAACAACGAGTTGATCCTTTGATTCCAGAGGAACTTGTTCTTTCTTCCAGCTAATTCATACCAATAAGCAGCCTCTGAATCGTGTTCAAATGACCACGTAGTCGAATAAGCCAGTCCAAACAAGGGACGTCTTCACCAGAGAGAAGCTCTCCACGTATATTTTCTTTGGCCTTCATTTTCTTTAAACATCTTTGATCAAGAGAACTCCATCTTTCTCTAATGTCATAGAAGCCAATGGAAGCCAAATTTATCTCGGGAATCCGTTCAATTACACCCATCCCTTGCCCAATAAGAAAGGCAAATGATGACTTGATTTCCTTAAAAGCTCTACATATTTGTTCTTCATCTCTCGTTAGGAGAATGTCCTGAATAGTGTTCTTTGAAAAAGTTGTCATTTAATTGACCTCCCAATAGTGAAAAGGAATGATAGATTGGTTTAGGTTTTTTTATAGGTTTTTGCCACCTTTGTGAATGAGAAAGCAAATCGCTATAAAAGCAAAAACATAAGCAATCCACCAATGAACCTGGTTTTTTGAACTTGCAAGAATCTGTGGATCAGTCATGACAACTGCTCTAAAAAGAATCTTGAAAGTATCTTTAGCGTCACCAAGCAATTGCAACCCCGCATCACTCACATCAACAATAGCTTCATCAGGACTAAATGCCTGACTAACTCTGTGTCCCCAAGCTCCACTCAAATCAGAGACACAAACAATTGTGAATGGCGTAATTACTGAGATTGTCAACATCGCTAACCAGAATCCATGCCATCGTGTCTTCGGCTTCATTTTCAAAAAAGCGACGTAATAAACAACAACCAGAGCCGACAAAACATCAAGAACCTCGGCCCATGCGACCATTTGTTCGTCATTTGCACAATGAGCAAAAACAGCAGCAACGAACAAAACGCCAAACGAAATATAAGAATTCATCTTTGCCTCTTCTCTTTTCCAGTTTCATAAAAAAAGACTCCTTTCTGTTCAAATTGTCCATAACGGGGAGAAAAACGAATTTCCAGACTATTCAAAGCTAGGATGGGGGGGATTGATGGACTGGAAATTCAACATTCATCTAGCTCCAAGGATTACCTCCTTCTCTATTTTAATAAGATCAGCAGAATTAACCACAGTACTATGAAAGGGAAGTTCTTCCCAACTTACGTCTCAGTCTTTTTTCGGTTGTCACCTCCTTTTTGACGTATGTGCCAAGCTTTCATGATTTCAATGGCTGGAAGTGGAAAATTAATCCCATCATTTTCGTCAACCATTCGTGCAATGTCAATCCAATCTCGAGCAATAATAATCTCGCAGACAGACATCCTTTCTTGAATCTCGTCCATCCTTGTATTGAACTGCTGTAGCTCAAGATTAAGTGACTCAATATCCTCCAAGGAGAGCTCTTCCTTGTCGATTCGTCGTTTAGAGAACTCATTGCTCAGTTTCCTTTTTTTAGCAAGAAGTTCACCGACCTCCACACGACATCCACTTTCCCTCTCCATCAGAAAGTTCACAACGAACTGAATGTTCTCCTCATCCTTACGGGAATTTTCCAACAAGTTATACACGGCAACAAAAAGGTTGAGAGAGAGGAGAAACACCAAGAGTATCGGAATCCAAGTTGAAACCTTACTCTTATTAGTTCCATCAAGAGGCCTATTTAGGGATTCAGTCAAAAATGACATAGTTTTTCTCCTTCACCTTTTGTGGAAAAGAATTGCTTAAGCTTCAAGCTAGACCATCCATTTGATCAAGAAAACTTGAAAGCTCTTTTTCTCAAACATTTCGTTTGAGATAGTGTATCATTAATCACTCAAAGCCTAAAGCTCCAAGAAGATTGGTTTTTTCTTAATATTTCTCTTCCATTCTTTTTAGGTTTCTTTTTTTATTATGGCATCCTTTCATAAAAAGTATATATCTCATGGTATTTCGGGTATTTCCGTCGATAGAAAGGGTATTCCGCTGTGCATAATTGGGTATTTCAAGGTATTTCACTTGTAGTTTAGTATTCTTTCTGTTAAGTTCTCAGAATTTGATTTGTTGATTTGTTGTTTTTTTCACATCCGTATCGGTGTAGTCGTTATCAAGAAAGTCTTTTTTGGATTTCTTGGGTTTTTGTTATATATTTTGTTGTATATTTTGTTATATTTTTTGTAGTCTCTTATGTAGTCGTTAGTAAATACTTAAGAAAAATTTCTTAAGTGAAGTGTAGTCGTTTGTGGTTTGTGATTTGTGTAATAATATTTGAATATGATTTTGTGATTTAGACTTAAAGTTTTTTTAACTCAAGCCTTTGCTTTTTTGTTTAAAGCAATTATGATTTGTTTTCTAAGTTTCTTTTGTCTTCTTCAATATTTTATCTTAACCCTTTTTTTGAAACTCTTTTATTTTTCTTCCTTACTTAATTTTGGAAGAATAAATCAAAAGCTTCGGGGCTTGAAAATTAGTTTAATCTAATAATCTTTTTCCAGCCCTTGTTGTACTTAATCTCTTGAACCTTTAATAACTCTTTTCCTACTAAAAGGTTCTTGATTTTATTCCCCTTTCTTGGAGAAAAACCAACTGCCTTATACAGATTAACCGTTGTTAATCCATGGTCTGGATTTGATTCAAGAAAAGTAATGAATTTACTCTCCTCATCGCTTAAACCTCTGTGTTTACTACTAGATAATGACGTTTTATAAAGCTTTTGTTCGCCCTTGTTTCCCCTATGTTTAAGAGGCATATTACATTTTTCTATTGGTATACCTGATTCAGATAGCATTAAAGGCATCTTAGGAACCAAAAAATCACTTTTACCATCTATTGACATAGGAACTTCTTCAATAATAGTTTTTTCCTCTTTACCTTTCCCCTCATTATTTTCACTCTCAAAGAACTCATTCTGAGGTATAGAAGCTTCTTTAACCCGAATAGTCATCTTCTTAGACAATTGTTCCTCAAAAACCCTGTTAACCGCCTTATTAACAGCTACAGGATTATAGATAAACTCTAATTTCTTTTCAATATCATTCAACTCTTCTCCATTATCAATTTTCTTCTTAATAGTAGCGTAAACAGTTTCCTCTTCAGAAAGAGAACTTTCAGGTTCTTTCTCAGCATCATAAACAAGATTACCCTTAAGATTGATTAAAGGTTTTGTGGGGTCTTTTTCAGGATTATCATTAAGATAACTAATGTTAGAGGGATTACTAACAACTTCACTCTGAGTAGCTCTTAAATTTAACTTCGGCAAATGAATCTTAGAAAATAATTTATTCAAGTCAAAGCTTTTTCCAGCCTTTAATTCTTCATTAAATTGTTTATCAGTATTGTTAACAAATTCATTCCCCATTAAAAATCTTTGAACTCTTCCCTTAATATCACTCTCGCTAACTTTTAACTTTCTAATGTCAGTCCAAGGAGCTTGAATAGAAAACGGCTTAGTATACCTCTCACTCAGTTTAACAACAGCACTACCAACCTTTAAACTTGAAAATAATTCCTTCTGGTCATATAAATGCATCAAACGACTAATAGCGTCGATATCGTCAGGTAATTGTTGCTGAAAAGCAATATGACAAGCACTGTTTCCCTTAACAGTATCAGAAAGTTTTGAAATATGTTGATCTAAACAAATTAAACTAATACCATACTCTCTCATCTCCCTATAAATCATATCAGTAACAGATTCCTGAGTAAAATTAGTCTTATCCTTTAAAAAAATATTATGGGCTTCATCAACTAAAATAGCATAATCAAAACTATTCTCAATGCCGTTTGCTCCAGCCTTTTTTAACTTGTAAATATACATTAAAATAAACTCACAAAAGAATTTTTTCTCAATACTACCAAGTGAATTCATTTCAAAGATAACCCTGCCCTTCATGATATCCTCAACAGAAACACTTTTTCCGCCCTTATAATTCATAACCTCACCAAAATCTCCAAATGTCAAAACTGTTGCAACCCTTAACGCTGATTCAATCCAACCCTGTGCTCTACTTTTAGATTTTTCTAATTTCTCTTCAAGTCTCCATTTGATGTGATTCCAAGTAGGATAATTGTTGCTTCCACTATAAATTCCCCACTCCTTAAATGATTCATCCAAAGTCTCAAGAAGAATCTTATGAACACCATAAGAAACAAAAAAACTCTCAGCAATCAAATCACAAATAATTGTAATCCATTCTTTCGGAGCAATTCCTTTAGGCGGTTGATTTAAATTCAACTTAAAGTTATTAGCCAATTTATTGTCGCCAATAGTAAAACACGCAATTTTTTCATCCTTAGCTAAAAGAGGCCTAAAAGATTTCTTCCAATCAAAAACCAAAAATGGTTTATCTTTTGCAGTTAAAGATTCAAGAACATTAAATGCAAGTGTAGTCTTCCCACTACCACTCATTCCACTAATACAAACATGCCTAGGAAAATCCTTTTCTCTCAAGGAAAATGAGCAAACATTATTTTTTCCATACATAACTTCGCCAATTTTATAGTCTCCTTGAACGTCCTTTCCATTGGGTGGAGACAAAAGCATCTTCTGTCCTAAAAGTTCATTAAAATGCTTCTGATAAAGTGCGTTCATCATTGACAGAAGTTCTTCTTTTGCTTCCCTGCTTTCGCTAGTAGCATAATTAAAATAAATTTTGTCAATCTTATTCCCATAAATAGGTTTAAGCTTTTGGCAAATATCTTCAGCTGTTAACGCTCTCTGACTTATCATCTTGAACCTTCCTGACGAGATTCTAAATCTTGTAAATGTCCCAAAATAATATCAACTTTTCTAATAGCTCCTTCATATTTAGGAGGATGTTCTCCTTGTTTTTCAAAATAAGCCTCTCCTAATTCTTCAAGTCTATCCCTAACATCAGCATAGTATCCATTTAAATCTTCAATCCTTACAGAAGGCTTAGCTCCCAAAGAAACACCATCGTTTAAAAAAACGTCTAAAACATCAGTTATGTCCCTTTCCGCTCTTTCAACCGCACTCCTAACCTGAGAAGAATCAAGCGTATTTATGTCTCCAAAATGGTATCTGGTAGCCATATTATTTATCTCCTAAAATTTGATTAATTGTCTCCATTCTGTTCTCTCTCTCAAAAAGTTCTTTTTGCTTTTCTCTTAAATCCTTTTTTAAAAGAACAACATCTTTCCAGCAATTAACCTTCTCATTCAACTGCATTTCGCTAATCTCAATCTTTTTTCGCCTTAATTCTGCTCTTTCTCGTGCAAATTCAGAATCATCTTCACCCTTAGGTGAATTTTCAGATAAAAAATTATTAATGTCTCTTTTCATCTTTTCTCCCTCTTTTTCAAACTCAGAACTAATATCCTGTCTTTCACTAAGTTGATCCTCTATTTCATTGATATTCTCTTTTAAGGAGTCTATTTTTACCTTGCCCAAGGTATTCAAAGAATCTTCATTAGAAAACCCGCCTTGATAGGTATTTCCAGGTATTTCGCTTATTTCCATATGAAATACCTGGTTTTTGCCTTTATAAAACTTCCTATAGGTTATTACTATTAAGTGACAGACAAACAAAGAGAGACAACAAACACTTTTATAAATTATAATAACTTAAATCAATCATGTCAGACAAGCAAATAGTAAATCCATATGAGGTTTCAGGAACAGTAGATTATAATCGTTTAATTACAGAATTTGGACTAAACCCAATAAACCAAGATCTCATAAAGCGAATAGAGAAAATAACTGGAGAAGTTCATCCTTTTTTAAGGCGAGGCGTATTCTTTGCTCACAGAGATCTTGAAAAATTCTTAGATGACTTTGAAAATGGAAAAAAAGTATATATTTACACCGGATGTGGTCCTTCAGGCCCAATCCATATTGGTCATTACATAATTTGGTCATTCGTGAAATGGCTACAAGATAAATTTAATTGCGAAGTCTGGTTTCAATTTACAGATGACGAAAAATTTCTCTACAAAAACAAGACATGGGATGAAATCCAAAAATGGACAGATGAAAATATATTAGATGTAATAGCTTTTGGTTTTAATCCAGACAAAACAAATTTTTTAATAGACACAAAACATGCAGGAATAATGTATCCTGAAGCCGTAAAAGTAGCAAAAAAGATAACATTTTCAACCATAAAATCATCCTTTGGGTTTACCGATTCAAACAATATAGGAAGCATTTTTTACACCTCAATGCAGACAGTTCCAGCATTCTTACCATCCGTTTTAACAGGCGAAAAACAAAGATGTCTAATCCCCCTTGGAGTTGATCAAGACCCTCACTTTAGAATTTCAAGAGATGTAATAGAAAAGTTAGGATACTATAAGCCATCAATAATGCACAGCAAAATGCTTCCAGCCCTAACCGGAATGGACGCTAAAGGTAGTAGTTCATCAGCAGACAAAACGATAATAATGACCGACACAAAAAATGAAGTAAAAAGAAAAATAAACAAACACGCTTTTTCTGGCGGAAAAGAAACAATAGAAGAACACAGAAAAAAAGGTGGAAACGTAGAAGTAGATATAGCGTGTCAATGGTTAATCTATTTTGAAGAAGATGATAAGATACTAACAGAAATTCATAATAAATACAGAAAAGGTGAATTATTAAGTGGCGAAGTAAAAAAGATAATAATAGAAAAAATAAATAATATCTTAGAACAACACCAGAAACGAAGAGAAAAAGCACCAGCTTTAGTAGAAAAGTTTATTTACAAACAGTAATTTTTATATGTAATGACTTTAGAGTAGTTAATTTTAAATATAGTTAATCAGAAGACTTTCTATGGAAACAACATACATTGATCCCGCGAAAAGCGTTTCTAGGGACAGAATAAGAGAATTTATTGGTAGAAACTATGCAAGGCCATCAAAATTAAGTGTTCTTTGCTTTCCTGGGGCAGAGGCCCAGGGACAAGAAGCCTTGGAAGTTAAAGAGGTTTATGACCCTCTTAACATACCTAGGGAGAACATTACTGGATTGGAATATGATAAAAAAAAGGCACACAGATTACAAGACGCCGGCCTTGGAATAGAAGCTGTATGCACTGATGATATAAGTTTCTTGCAACAAACGAATAGAACTTTCGATATAATAAGCCTAGATTACACTTCCAACTTCGGTGGAAGGCAAAGATATGCTATTGATTTAATAGCCGGAAGAAAACTTTTAGGGAAACGTGGTACACTCATTACAAACTATTACGGGGCAAGAGAAGGCAAGTTCGCTTCACAGGACCTTTTATTCGTAGAACAGTTAAGAGCTTCAGGTCTTGGATACGACGACTTCGCAAAAGATCCAGCTGGGACTCTTGATAAAATGGAAGCTCAAGATGTAAAAATTAAGAATGCAAGATCTTACGGAATTCAAAGTGGAATTTTTTCCTCTTTGACCTGGGGTGAAGGAGCACTAGACCCTTTCAAGTTAGAACCTTTATCAAAAAATGCTGCTGGGTTTAGGGGATATATCAATGATTTGGCTCAAGCTCAAGGCGAGGAAGGCCTTAAAATGGAAGGAAGAGATTTTTATGAAAAGTTGGCAAGGTCTGCTTTTTATCGAGGTAAAACATGGGGCGAGATGATTGACTCAGCAAAAAGAAAAAATCTCAGTCCAGATTTCATGTATCATCTTTGGATGTTTGTAATGAAATCTTATTACTTAAAGGATCATACCGCCTACTCCTACATAAGTAATAAGGGCTCTCCAATGCTCATGGACTGTTGGCAAGTAGAAGATTCGAGGACAAGAATAAGGGACGACTTTTACACATTCCAAGGGCCAGGCAAAATTTTAACCCTAGCTGGACATTCCCACAAAAAGTGTGCCAAACTTTTAAAAAAAAGGGAAGACTTTGTGGAAGAAGCCTTCGGCCAACAAGCCGCTTTTTTTAGGAACCCTAAAAGAGAATTTCTGGGCTCTTCATACAAGCCAGGAGCAAGAAAGAAAAAATTAGATAAGGTAACGAAAGAAGATGCAATAGAACTTTTAGCCGACGGAATACCAGTAAGGGAGATAGTTGAAACATTCTCAGGATTCACGGAACATCAGCTTCGAGCATTTAAAGCACATATCACAATGGGGACCTACAAAGACCAAGTTTGCTAGTAGCTTCATTCACATGGAAGTTTAAGTTTATTAGCAACATATGCTACATCCATCTTTTCTTCATGAAGAATTCCAAGGTAGTATGGGCAAGTTGTGTTTATATTCCCAGAATTATCTCGCTCAATATCAATGACAGCTCCTGAAAGAAGAAAATGATGGTTAACTGCTCCATAACTTCTGTATGAATCAACAAAACTTCCGGAAATTTGAAGTAAAAGCTTATGAGCCCTGTGCATAGTTTCAAAATCAATCTCAGTCAACGGAGCCCTTCCGTCATTACCACTATCTCTCAGATGACATGGCCCAGTCGGAATAAAAAATCTTGCCTCGAAATATTCTATGCCTTCTCGTCTCCCAATATCAGTTCTTTTTTCTATCATAAAGAAATCCAATGTAAAATCTTTTAAAAATAAATGTATTATCAAAACAATATATATTCTTACATTCTTAGTGCAGGATTGCTAACCGGCTGTGCCTTTGACAAAACTTCAATGCCATTCTCAGTAATCTTCAAACCAAGAATGCTTCTCTCATGATTAGTTCTCCTCATCTTCTCAATCTTAATAGCTCTGTCAGAATTCCCAGCTAAACCAGAAGTGTACATAATAGTAACAGAATCAGATAAAAATCTAATAATATCTGTTTTGCTCCATTCTCCATCAATAAAACCGCCCATAGAATCAGATTCCACACTCTCATCAGCCAAAATAGTTGTAACCCTCAATCTCTTCATTAAAGCAACTAAATCAAACACTCTTTCTCTAATTTTTCCCTTATCACCAATATTTAAAGCCAAAACACTAACAGGATCAAAACAAACTCTCTTTATCCCATTCTGAGAAATTAATTTAGTCAATTCATTCTTTAATTCATCAATAGAAGTATCAGGAGAAAATTTAATAAATTTAATCCTACCCTCTTCAGCCAACTTAAAAAAATCCCAACCATGAGCAAATGCATCATTCAGTGTATCAAGAATATCAGGTTCAAACGAACAATATAAACCATTTTCATTAAATTTTGTTGCTCCATTGTATAAATATTCTAATAAAAATGTGCTTTTTCCACTTCCCGGCCCACCAATAATAACATTACAAGAGTTCTTAACAAAACCACCTGAAGTAATACTATCATATCCAACAATCCCACTCTGACTTCTTTCAATCACCTCACCAACCATAGTAAATATAATCCATAAAAGTTTATAAATTCTCTTATTCTTTTTTATTCCATGAAAACATTAAATTTGCATTGCGATTTTATAAAATTTAAAGCTCTAAAGAAAGCTCTAAAAAATATAGATGAAATAATACCTAACCAAAAACTAGAAGGTGAGGCAAAAGAATGCTTAGTCGTAATGATAGCAGTAGAGAAAGGAGATAATAAAGAAGAGTCAGTAGAAAAATTAATAAAAAACATAAAAGATATAGCAAGTCAAGTAAAAACAGAAAATATAGTTTTGTATCCTTATGCTCATCTTTCAAGGAATCTCGGAAACCCAGGACTAGCAATAGAGATATTAAATAAAACAGCAAAAGACCTAACAGGCTTCAATGTAATCCAAGCACCATTTGGTTATTATAAAACATTCGAACTAAAAGTAAAAGGACATCCATTATCAGAATTAGCAAGAGAAATAACAATAGAAGGAAATGAAGAGGTTGAAGCCGAGTTAACAGACGAAGAACAATCGCAATTATTAAGGCAAGTTTCAAAAGCTAAATTAGACACATCAAAACTAAAAGAAAACGATCACAGAATTATAGGAAACAAAATGAACCTCTGGAGTTTCAACAATGTCGCTCCAGGAATGGTATTCTGGCATACAAAGGGACTTCACATTAAAAATAAATTAATGGAAAATTGGCGAGAAATACACAAAACAGAAAAATATGAAGAAATATCAACACCTCAAATAATGGACAAAAAGCTATGGGAGATATCAGGTCATTGGAGACTTTACAAAGACAATAACTTTAGAACAACATATGAAGGTCGGGATTTTTTAGTAAAACCAATGAATTGTCCAGGAGGGATGTTAGTATACAAAACATCTCCAAAATCATATAAAGATTTGCCCTTAAGAGTTGGAGAGTTGGGAGTCGTTCATAGGGTCGAACTATCTGGAACTTTAGCTGGATTATTTAGAGTAATTCAATTTACCCAAGATGACGCACATATTTTTTGTACACAAGAACAACTTCACTCAGAAATAGTAGGAGTATTAAATTTATTCATAAAAATGCTAAAACAATTTGGCTTTGATAAATATAAATTCACATTAAGTACTAGAAGTAAAGAGAAGGCAGAAAAATATCTAGGTGATGACAAAACATGGAAAAAAGCAGAAGACTCTTTAACAAAAGGTCTTGAGACTTTAGGCGTTAAATTTGCTAAGATGCCTGGCGAGGCGAAATTTTATGGCCCAAGCCTTGATGTTATGATAGAAGATTCATTAGGAAGAGAGTGGCAATGCTCAACACTACAATTAGACTTTGCTCTTCCCCCAAGATTTGACCTAAAATATTTAGACAAAAATTCAAAAGAGCAAACACCTATTATGCTACACAGGGTAGTCTATGGTAGTCTTGAAAGATTTATAGGAATTTTAACTGAGCACCTCAATGGGAATTTCCCTCTCTGGTTATCTCCAAATCAAATTAAGGTAATGACACTAAATGATGACGTAAAAGAGTATGCCAAAGAAATCAATCAAAGATTATTCGACGAAGGCTTCATGGTTGAACTAGATGAAAAAAATATATCAATGGGAAAAAAGGCAAGAGAAGCACAAATTCAAAGATTTAATTATTTAGTTACTGTCGGAGAAAAAGAAAAAACTGAAGGAAAAATTGCAGTTCGAGCTCGTGAATCAAAAGAAATCGAAACGATGACAGTTGACGAATTTATTTCTAAAATGAAGAAAGAAGTCATATCAAAAAAAAGATAATTCTTATAAACCTCCTTAATCTTTACATAGCATGAGGTGGGAAAAATTTATTCTAGCATTCCAAGCAATAATGACTTTAATTATAGGAATAGTTTTTTTAATTCAAGTATTCAATATTGAATATAACTATGAAGAGCAAATACAACAGGATTATACAACAAGTGGGATAGGCCCGGCAATTAATCAAGATAAACTAACAAAATATAACGACTACAAAACAAAATTTTTCAATGCAAGTTATATTCTAGTAGTAATTTCGCTAATGGAAATGATAATTATTTGGAGATTAACTAGTATAAAACAGATAACACCGAATGATAGTGAATTTGATTTCTCAAAAGATTTTAAGATATAAAAATAAACAATCTTAAAAACATATATTCTTATTAACTTTCATGAAATTACAAGAATTAATTCAAGAATTAAAAGAAAAGAATACATACAGAGAATTCAAAAAAAAATATCCAAATTCATATTTCTCCGCAGGATTTTTCATCTTCTCAAGCAATGAAAAAGAAGGCGACAAATTGCAATTAGACTTTTTTATTCCTACAGAAAACAAGATAGCTTCATTTGAATATCCATTTGTATCATATAAAATTCATGAAGACAAAATTGAAAAAGCAGAAGAGATAAAAGACCTAAATTTAAAAATGGATGTAACAAATCTAAAAGAGGTAACAGAAAGAGTATTAGGTCAAAAATTCACAAAAATAATAGCAATCCTGCAAGAAAGAATATGGAACATAACAGCTCTATCTGGAATTACAATAAAACGAATGAAAATCAACGCTTATACAGAGAATATAATTGAAGCAGGTGATTTAGCACTTAATGATGTTATGCGAGTAGGCAAAAAGTAGATTATTTCAATTTATTTTTATCATTTCTCCTGTTAATAAAAAAGAATTAATTTTAAATAGAATAAATTAAAGATGCTCAGCCATATCTTGTAAAACTTCGTACGCTGCCATAATTCTTTCTTCCAATGTTTTTTGGTCTGTTATTGCTCGTCCTATAACTAGAATGTTTAATCTTATTAAATCCCAAATCAGAATTTCAACAGAACAGATAATCTTTTAAACTCTTTTTAATTAATTAATTAATAAGATAAAGGAAAAGAATAAGAAGGTTAATTACATTATTCATTCTGTACTATTAATATGAAGAAAAAATTTGAAGGTAAAAAAAAGTTTGAAGATAAAGGTAACTTTAAGGGAAAGTCTGATTTAGATGAAATTTTGATTGGGGACATTTCTAAGAGTTTTTTAAGAAAATCAATTATCGTGCAGGGTTTGATTGACAGAGTTATGCAAACTGGTGGGCCAACTATTTTTGTTGTTAGTGATGGATCTGGTATTATGCCTTTGAAGGCATTTATTTCAGCTGGAGAGAGAGCATATCCTGGAATAGAGGAAGGAGACTATGTTAAAGCGGTTATTTCTATCGAAGAGTTTAATGGTGAAATTGAGGGTGACATTCAGAAATTTTTTAAAAAAGAAGGTGAAGGTCGTGAAAAACTTGAGAAGACAATTACAAGTAGACTTAGACGAAGAGCAAAAGTTGAAGACAAAGATTGCATGATTATGAGTGGTATTTTAGATAAATTAAAACCGTCTTTTATTAGTGCAGCAACCGAAATTAGGTTAGCAGTTTTGCAGAGTAGACCAATTATTGTTAGACATCATAATGATACAGATGGATATTGTTCTGGGTTTGCCTTGGAGAGAGCGATTTTGCCTTTAATCGAGAATGAACATAAGAATCCTAAGGCAGCGTGGGAATATTTTACGCGTGCACCATGTGCTGCACCTTATTATGAATTAACTGATTCAATTAAAGATACGGCTAATTCACTTCGAAATGTTGCTAAATTTTCAAATAAAATGCCTCTTATTATTATTGCTGACAATGGTTCTACCGAAGAAGATTTGATGGGAATTATGCAGGCAAAAGTACACGGAGCAGATATTATTGTTATTGATCATCATAAGTTTGAGAAGGATGTTATTAGTGACAAGGTCTTAGTCCATATTAATCCATTTTTAGTTGGTGAATCTGGTTCAAGTTTTTCTGCGGGTATGTTATGTGCTGAAATTGCACGTTTTATTAATAATGATGTAAAAAATGTTGCACAAATTCCGGCTTTGGCTGGATTTGCAGATAGGATTGATTTAGAAAATCCTAAAACTATGGATGATTATTTAGAATTAGCAAAGAAAGAAGGATATTCCAAGGCATTACTTAATGATTTGTCACTTGTTGTTGAATTTACATCCGCTAAGGTTAGATTTATGGAAGTTAGAGAATATATTGAAGTTTTGTTTGGTGAACCTAGAGACAAACAGAAGAAGCTTGTTGAATTAATGGCTCCATATATTCAGGAATTAGATGCCAAAGGTCTTGCTATAGGAAAAGAACATGCTGTTTTAGAAGAAATGAATGGAGTTACTATTCAGAAAATTTTTATTGAGGAAACTTTTCCTGGATTTGGATTTTTCCCAAAGCCCGGTCGGTCTGTTGGTTTAGTTCATGATTATCAAAAAAATCAGGGAAAGAAAAAGTTAGTTTCTGTTGGTATTATGAATACCGCTATGACTTTTAGAGCAACTAATGAGGCAGATTTTTCTGTTCATGATTTCATCGCATTTTTAAATAAAAGAGTCCCAAATGCTTTTGTTGAGGGTGGAGGACATAAGAATGCAGGATCAATTAATTTCTTACCCAAGTCTAAAGACATTGTTATTGAATTATTTAATGAGTTTGTGAAGGGATAAAATTTATTAATCTAGTTTTTTTATGTTAATATTATGATAAAATATAATTCTGAGGATTTGGTCAATCATCATGGAGTTTCTGCTGTTATAAAAAATAATAAGGGAGATATATTAATGCAAAATCATGTAAAGTATGGATTTTGGACAATTCCAGTTGGTAAAGTAAAAAAAAACCAGACTGTAATTGATGGTCTAAAGGAAGAAGTTTTTGAAGAGTGCAATATCAATATTTTAAATCATAAAGAATTAAATTTTACAGAACTCAAATATATCAGAGATGGGAATAAAGTAACTGTTTTGAATCATATTTACGAAGTTTTAGAATATATTGGAGAAGTAAAAAACAATGAGCCACATAAACATTCAGAACAAATATTTTTATCTATTGAGGAAATTGTTAAAAAGCCCTATCTTTCAGACGCAACAATTCTGTTTTTGGAAACTTTAGGTATAAATAGGGAAGTTTAAATTAGTTAAAAAAGATTTTCTAATCTTTCTATTTTTCCCCAAGTTCTAATTAATTTTTTATTTGCCTCTCCTATTAGTGTTTGTAAAAACTCTTCAGTACTTTGATTTTTTATTATTGGTGTTACAATCCATTCGGTTGAGCAAAGTTCGCAAATAAACTTTTCTTTGTTAGTCGAAAATATTCCTGAACGTTTCCAGCCGGATTGTTTGGCTAACTTTAGTAGTTGGATTGCGTCGTCTATTGTTTTGCAGGCGACGTGGAGTGCGCAAGGTTCTTGTCTAAAATAAATTATTTCTTCATTTAATTTCTCTTGTAATATATTCTTTACTTTTTCTTCTGTTATTATATCATGAGTTTTAAACAAAAAAGCATTTGGGATTTTTTTATCTGTATTTTTAAGAAGAGTTATTCTTCCTGCACAGGATGAAGTTGTAAAGTAGTTCTCTAATGAATTTATTTTATTACATAAGGATATTATCTTTTTGTCCCATTTTTGTTCGTGGGATTTGTCTTCTTTTTTAAGTGCGTTTTGTTTTTCTAGGGCGAATCGATTTTCCATTAGTTTTTTATATTACTTTCACGCTTTTTAATTTATGGATTCTAAGAGAGCGGTGAAGGAATTTAGGGCTATTAAGAAATATAGTGATAGGACAAACATAAGATTGGCTGCTGAAGGGTGGAATAGGCCTTGGAAAATATTAATAGCGACTATTATGTCGGCACAGACGAGGGATGAAGTAACTATTAATGTTGCGACAAAATTATTTCGTAAGTTTAGAACACCTAAAAAGATGGGAGAAGCGAAACTCTCAGAAATCAAGGAAGTTATGAAAAGTATTAATTATTTTAAAACTAAGTCAAAAAATATTAAAGGAACGTGCAAAATTATCGCAAAGAAAGGGTTGCCTAATAATTTAGAGGATCTTGTGAAGTTGCCGGGAGTTGGAAGGAAGACTGCTAATGTTTTTTTGACAGAAATTGGTAAAAAGCAGGCAATAGGGGTAGATACACACGTTTACAGAATTTCTCATAAGATGAAATGGAGTAATGGAAAAACGCCTAATAAGGTTGAAGAGGATCTAGAAAAATTGTTTCCTAAGAGGTATTGGAAGAAGATTAATTCGACGTTAGTTCGGTTTGGGAAGGAGTACGGGAGAAGTAGAAAAAAAGAGGATGAAATATTAAGGGGAATAAAAGTTTAATTTTATGTTTATTTCTATTATTTTTCTAAGGTGCTCTCTAAACTGCTCAGTAATTACTTGACTCCCCCTAATAAGTAAGGGGATGCAAATAACAACTTAATAATAAAATAAAAATACAAAGAAAAAAAGAACTATAAAAAATATAAATTTTTATGGTCTATGAAAAATTAATAACCTTTTTATAGTTCTTTTCTTTTAACTTGATATGAAGTTTAGTGAGTTGATTAAAAAGAGGAGAAGTATTAAAAAATTTCGTCTTGACAAAAAACCTGATTGGAGAAAAATTCTTCGGGCTATTGATGCGGCACGGTTTATTCCGGCAGCAGGAAATCAGTACAATTTAAAATTTATTGTTGTTAGTGATAAGGATGTTATTAGTCAATTGGCGGAGGCTTCGCAACAAGCGTATGTCAAGGATGTTAGTTATGTTGTTGTTTGTGTTAGTGATCCTTCTGTTTTAACTCAGTTATATGGGGAGATAGGAGAAAGATTCACAGCGCAACAATCTGGTGCAGCAATCGAGAATTTTTTACTTGCATTGACTGGAGAGGGTCTTGCTACTACTTGGGTTGGTTATTTTTATGAAGATATGGTTAAGAGTCTTTTAAAAATTCCAGAAGAAATGGTTATTGAAGCATTTTTCCCAATTGGAATTGAGGGAGCACATTCTTCCACTAAGAGAGCCTTAAAGGCTGATTTAGATAACCTTGTTTATTTTCATAAGTGGGGAAATCAGTTGATGGAACCTAGAACTCGAATTAGTGCTGATAGCTCTTAGTTAAATAAAAAGTTTTTTAAGTGAGTTTTTTATATCGTTTGGATGATAAAGGGACGCAATTTTTAGAAGTGTTAGTCTTGACGAATACAAACACTATGAAGGCTTTGACGAAATATTTTGTCATAGGGAATGGGTTGAGCAGGGTCTTGAAGAAGATAGGGGGGGTATAGATTTTCGTGGATCAAGGAAGCTGTTGATGCTGGAGGATGGACTGAAGGAGTTAATAGCAATAATGACATGCCAAGAGATTTAATCATGAAAGTTTTTGGTTTCCCGGGAATAGAGTTTTTCCCAAGACATCCACATATTACAGCTTTTCCATTAAGATATGTTAATTGGAAGCCCATTAATTTTAGAAGAGTGAAAGTTGTTTATGATCCTAGAGGTGTGTTGGGTGAGGTGGTTGAACTTGACATAGGTAATATTCCTGAATTACATCGATTCCTTGCTTCCCATAGTGAAGAAAAATATATTAAAAAATAAAAAAAAAAGAAACCCAAAAAGTAATGGGTATAAAATTAGGCTAAATCGTCTAGGCCTAGGTCGTTTATACTAACATGTCGCTCTTCATTAAACGTTGGTTGATTTTTTCCAAGAATATATGGAGATTTAACTCCTGTCATAATTGTTATGACTCTTACTCGTCCTTGAAATTCTTTATTTACTCGAGCTCCGATTATTACCTGCGCTTCTGGTGATAAATTCTCGGTTACGAGTCGACCAATGTTATCAAACTCTTCTAATTTTAAATCGGGTCCAGCGGTTACATGAATTAATGCACCTGTGGCTCCTCTATAGTCTACATCTAATAATGGATGTGTTAGAGCTTGTTGAACGGCTGCATCAACTTTAGCATTTGAATTGTCTTCACCTATTCCAATTACAGCGACATCTCCGTTTTTCATTATTGAGGATACATCGGCATAATCTAGATTAATTAATGATGGTAAAGTGATTGTTTCTACAATTCCTTTAATCATTGTTGAGACTAATTCATTCGCGACAGCGAAAGCTTGTTCCATAGGTAGTTGACCTGCTATGTCTACTAAACGATTATTGTCTAGTACAATCACAGTGTCAACCGATTCTCGTAACTCTTGTAGGCCGAACTCTGCTTTATCTATTCGTGCTTTTTCAGCTTCGAAAGGCATTGTGACTACGGCGATTACGACTGCTCCTGCATCTTTGGCGAGTTGAGCTACGACAGGGATTGCACCTGTTCCAGTTCCTCCTCCCATACCAGCCAGAACAAAAACCATATCTGAATTGGAAACAGCTTTTTTCAGGTCAGTAAGAGATTCTTTTGCAGCTTCTCGACCTCGTTTAGGATAGCCTCCGCAACCTAGTCCACGAGTGAGTTCTTTACCTATTAAAATTTTTTCATCGGTTTTGGTGATTGAAAGGTGTAATGCGTCTGTATTTAGTCCGTAAACTATTGCACCGTTGATACCTTTGTTGAATAACCATGTTGCCATGTTACAACCACAGCCACCACATCCGAATACTTTTATGTTAGCTTTACCAGCACGAAGTTCGTTAAAGTTAATACTATTTGCTTCAGCGGTTTCGATTGCTTCTTTTGTAAAATCTAATGGCATTTCTCTTTTTTACCTCCTTTCAAATTATTAAAATATGTAAATAGAGGGGTGTTTTTGTTTAAAAATATATATGTATTTTTATATAGGAGAAAACATGAGGCCTGTTTAACTTGCAATTGAAACATTCGCTTTATATCCTACTAGAAACAATGAGTCTGGAAACGTTTTTCGTACATTTCCCAGCGCTTTTCCATTACTTCATAGAATTTGATGCTAGGAAATCTATCGAAACCGAGATTACAGGGAAATCTGAATCCTTGTTTTAAAAACCTTATATGATTCTCAACCGTTGACTGGGAGGATAGCTCTGGACCATTTTGTGCTTCTTTTATTAAGAAATTTCTTAGTTTTTTAGGTTCATTTCTGGAAGGACGCTTTTTCTTTCTTTGTGGTCGTTCGACTAATCTTCTGTGTGAACTTGAGAATGGGAGAAAAAAAGAGTTACTTTTTGCGCCAAGGTAGATTACTCTCATTATTTCTTCTGGTGTTAATAGATCTTTACCATGTTTTTCTTTCCATTTGCTCTGAATCTCCCTAGCGTATTGTTCGTCTATGCCACCTTCGACTGGATTAATTATATGTTTTTCATAAGTGTCTGTTGCATCCATTAAAAAGCCCATCACGAAAGCGTCTGGACCGTAGATTTTTCCTATAGTTAATAGAGAAGCGTCGTCGCATGTTCCAAAACCTTTACTAGATCTTATATATTGGACTGTAGCTTCCTCATTTGGTTCGTTTACTATTACTCCGAGATCTCTATACCTGTCTATTTCCCAGGCTTTGTGTGCTTCATTTTCAAGATTACTAATTGAACCTCCGTTTTTGTACAATTGTTTACGAGAGATTAAGAATTCGTGGCCATGCCCAATATTTATGTCTACATTGCCGTTTAAAACGGTGCCGAAATGCTCCATTGTTAGCTGTCGCCATTCGGATGAATCATGGAGGCCCAAGAGAACCGCGCCTTTAAGAGCCGCTTCTATGTTAGTTATTTGATACCTTTTAAGAAAGTTAACACCGTAAATTGGAAAGCCGTTTTCGTTTACTAGGCAGTTAGTGTCGCCTTCAAGCAGTTTGTGAAAACATTGCCTAAACCCGTAAACTTGATTTTCTCTTTTTTGTTTTATCCTGTAAGAACTTTTGCTTAATAAATCGCAAACTTCTTCGAATGTTGTTTCGGGGAGAGCGGGAGTATTGGTTAAGTGGCCCGCCCGTATGTTACCAAGAAGAGACTGGACAAGGAGACCTTCTTTTACACGATCATCAACAACAAGTGGGAAATTTCTTGGAGAATTTCTTCCTGATCGATATATAAATTTTAACGTATGCTCAGGAATAGTATATTTGAGGGGCATATTATTAGGAGTAGAATATGAACCTCTCATTGATTGAAAAAGTAAGATGTTTTTTTAAAAATATAAAGGGTAGAATATATATGTCCTAGTAATTTTTTAGATTTTCTCTAAATTGTTTCAAGTCTTTTTTATCTATTTGTCCACCTGCAGCTGGTATGTGGCCACCGCATGTTGCGTTTTCTAACCCCTTAATGCCTGTTTTTAGAGCAGTTATCATATTGGCATTTTTGTTTTGGCTTCGTGCGCTTAGACGAATCATGTCTTTGTCTGGGGTTGCGAAAATGAATTGGTCGTTCTTGTTCATAAAACCGAGCTGGGAAGTAACTGTAGACTTTATCGGATATTTTGGGTCGAAATAATAAAATTTTATTTTTCCTATTTGCTCATGATTATCCTTATATCCCTTTATATATTTTTGAATTTCTTTTTCTATTGGTCTTGCAAATTTTTTAAGAGCTTTTGCGTCTGTGTATTGTTTTAGTTTTAACAATTTATATAGAGCCTTTTTCGGTCTTTGATTAAAGTAAACTAACATTTTGTTTATTGTAAATACCACTTGTTCTAGGTATTTTTTTTGTGTTATTTTATTTTTTTCAAGAAAGTTTTTAATAAATTCTTTATTTGCATCATGTAAATGACCTGCATCGGATAAAGTTCCTGCAATTGCCAGCCATTCTTTTCCAGCACAAAGTTCATACACTGTTCGTGATGAGGGGACATATCCTTCTTTTATTGTTCTTAATTCTAGAATTTCTTTTGGAATCGGTTTTTCTATTTGATGATGATCTGTATAAAAAACTTGTTTGTGTTTAATTGCTTCTAATATTTTAGGAATAGTTCCGGGCCCTAAATCTGCTATTAATATTTTATTGGACTTTTTTGTTTGTTTTATCACATTTTCTTGGGAAGAGCCTATCGTAAAAATGACATTTTTTACTTCTGCACCTTTATTTTCTACAAATTCTCGAAACAATACTCCTGAAGAAAAACCATCTAGGTCATCATGATGGATTATTAAGACATTATCTTTAGACGAGATTTTGTTTAAAAATTCTTTTGCTTGTTCTTTTGTTACTGATGGCATATGTAAGTGAAAGTATTAGAGGTTTTAAGGGTTATGGGATACTAAGAAAAATAAAATTATTCAAAATCTTTTCCTAATTTAAAGAGCAACTCATCATTGAATCTTGGCGCCATTAATTGAATTCCCACTTGTTTACTCTCTATTTCTCCTATCGGAATTGAGATTGCTGGAATTTGCGCTATATTTGCTAGAACTGTGAATACATCATAAGAATACATTTCTTTTGGTGTTATTTTTTCTCCTATTTTGTGAGCTAATTTCGGAACTGTTGGCAAGATTATCGCATCACATTTTGAAAATATTTTTTCAAATTCTTTTTTCATAAAATTCCTTGCTTTTAATGCTTCTCTATAATACCTTCCTTCGAACTCAGCTTTTGTTATTTCGCTTCCTCCAATTATTCTTCGTTGTACTTCGGGGCCGCCTGCTTGGTCAATTAGTTTTCCATATCTTCTACCATCAAACTTTCGTGTGCCTGAAAAAAATTCTGTGTATACTAAAATATAATATGTTTCTAGGGCAATATCTAAGGGAAGAGTAATTTTTTTTATTTTCCAATTATTCTTTTTGGAAACTTCTTTTACTTTTGTTTCTATTTTAGATTTAATTTCTGGAGTTGCAAAGCTTTCAACATTTACTAGGCCTATTGTGCCTTTGGATTTTGAAGTATATTTTTCTTCCGTTGTTGTTGTATCAAAATGATCTTGACCTTCTATTACGCTTAGTACTAATTTACAATCTTCTACTGTTCTTGCTAAGGGCCCGATGCAATCAAAACTCATACACATATCGATTAAACCATATCTTGAAACCTTGCCATATGATGGTTTTAATCCGGTTACACCACAATGTGATGCAGGATTTCTAATCGAGCCTCCTGTATCTGAACCTAGCGAAAAGTCACAGAGATCTGCTGCTACCGCTGCTGCTGGTCCGGATGAAGAACCACCGGTGATTAATTCTGGGTTGGTTGGATTCTTTGTTGGTCCAAAGGCCGATGTTTCTCCTGATGCGCCACAAGCAAATTCGTCCATATTTGTCATCCCTAAAAATATTGCGTCTTCAGTTAATAATTTGTTTACAACAGTTGCATTATATGCTGAGACATAACCTTCTAAGACTTTTGAGGCACAATTTGTTTCAATTCCCTTGTATGAAATATTTGATTTTAATGCAAAACAAATTCCGGCTAATTTTCCAACTTCTTCACCTTTTTTTATTCTTTGATCAATATTTTTTGCTTGTTCTATCGCATTCTCATTTAAATTAAGAAAAATGTTTAGGTCTTTTGTTCCTGGAGTTGCTATTTTTTTTGAAAAGGCTAAGAGATTATTCAAAGCTGTCTGTTTTCCTGATTTGATTTGTTTTACTTTTGATTTAATTGTCATTTTGGATTCTCTTTGATTCTTTAATTATTAATTTGAATAAATCTTCAACAAATTCTTTGTTTATAGAAGTATACGATTGTCTGTTTAATATTAATTCTTCCTCTCTTTTTTTATCTTCTATAGGAAGATTAGTTTCTTTTTTAACTTTTGATATGTCTTTAGAGATACGCATTCGTTCTTCCAATTGCTCTAGAACTTTTCTGTCTATTTCTGAGATTTGTTCTCTTAAATTAAGCAGTTCCATTTTTATTTAATGTCCCCTTTTTCAATCAGGAATTTAATGTTTGGAGCAACTTTATGTTTATTTTGCTTTATTTCTTCAATATCCAGCCATCTAACCTCTTGAACTGGACTAATTGCTTTTATTTCGTCAGGGTTTTTTAATTTTGCAAGATAATGTATTAAAAGAATTCCCATTTTTTCATTAGTTTGTGGATTTTTCCATACTATCATGGGGTGTAAAGGTTTAATGATTTCTATTTTTGCATTGTTCTCTTCTCTTGCTTCTCGATAACACGCTTCTTCTAGGTCCTCAGTGTCAGGCTCGATAGTTCCACCTGGTATTTTATAAAAATCGTCTTTCAAATCTTTATTAACTAGAAGTTTCCCATCTTCAATAATGACCGGTCCTGCTGCCACAATAGATTTGATATTTAGTTTTGCAATTTTCTTTTCAAATTCTTTGAAAATACTGTTCAATATTAAGGTTGTAGCTTTTCCTTCAAGCTTAGTTTTAAATTTTTCTTCATTCATTAAGCCATAGTCGTCCATTTGCCTAACCAATTTTAATCTTTCTTCAAGTATGTTTGCCAATTGCCTATCTAATTCTTTTAGTTTTAATTCTTGTTCGTCAATCATTTTCTCCAGCTCCCTTTTTCTGCTGTTATGAATTCGTCTTCTACAAACGGAGCATTCAAAAACATTAAATCTCTAAAATCGGGTTCTGTTTTCCATGGCTCACCTTCTTCTCTTTGACCATTTTTTGAGACAGATGAGACAAAGTGCTCTTCAATACCCTCTATTGATGACAATTTCGTTGAAAATTCATTTAAGAGTTTTTTAGCATCTTTTTGGATTTCTTTTTTCTCAGTTTCTGTTACTTCGTGCCATGTAAAATCATTTGCCATAAAAAGAAAAGGAATTGATATTTTATAAGATTTTGGGGAAGAAATTATTCTAAAACTTTTTCAGCTATTGTTTTTGGCGTATAATCAATACATACTTTTCGTAAATTCACAAATGCGCTTGGGTTACCCATCTCACAATAATCGCCATTTCTTGTATCAATTCTATAGTGTACACAATCATTATCGCATTGTCTTCGTCTTTCTTTACCTTCATCTTCCATAGATTTTTATGAATAATAAGTATATTAAAACTTTTATATGGTTTAATAGAAATTATTTTGTTTTAATTTTTTCTTTTGGAAGGTCTAACTTAATATTAGCTTCTTTTAATTGCTCTTTTGTGATTGGACTTGGCGAATCGTCCATTGGGCATTGAGCGGCTTTGTTTTTTGGAAAAGCGATTACTTCTCTTATATCATTTGTTCCTAACATTAAGGCGACTAACCTGTCAAAGCCTATTCCTATTCCACCATGAACTGGTCCACCATAGTCATAAGCGTTAAGTAAAAAGCCGAATTTTGTTCGTGCTTCTTCTTGTGTCATTCCGATTACTTTCATTACTCTTTCTTGTAATTGTGGATTACTTATACGAATACTTCCTGAAGCCATTTCAGTACCATTTAATACTAAATCAAACAGATCACCTTTTACTTTTTCAGGGTTTGTTTCTAAAAACTCTATATGTTCTTTTTTTGGTGAAGAAAATATATGATGCTCTGGTGCCCATGTTTTTGTTTCTTCATCATGCGAAAACAACGGAAAATCTACTACCCAGCAAAATGCGAATTCTTTTGGATCTTCTTTATTTTTTCTTAAATCTGGTTTATCTGTTCCATATTTTTCAAAAGATTCTTCATGTGTTAATATTTGAAAGTCTGAGAGTTCAACATCTAAACACTCCTTGAATAAATGTTTTATCATCTTTTCTACTGTTTCCATAATGTCTTTACTTTCTACGAAACTCATCTCCATATCTATTTGAGTATGTTCTGGTTGTCTATCTGCACGTAAATCTTCATCTCTTAAGCATTTAGCTAATTGAAAATATCTGTCAAATCCTGAAACCATTAATATTTGTTTATATAATTGCGGACTTTGTGGAAGAGCATAAAAATCTCCTGGATTAACTCTACTTGGAACTATATAGTCTCGTGCTCCTTCAGGAGTAGATTTAACGAGTAGTGGTGTATCTATTTCAGTAAATTCTTGGCTTACTAAATAATTTCTTATAACATTAGCAGCTTTTGACCTTAATGCAAAATTTTTCTGCATTTGCTCTCGTCTTAGGTCTAAAAAACGATATTTTAATCTAATG